>JAFXEA010000410.1 GCA_017521065.1 Kiritimatiellia bacterium
AGATGGGAGGGGCAGCGTCCTCGTTGCCCCTCCCAGGTTTTGCAAGTGTCTCCAATATGTGGGGTCTGTGCGGATTTGTGGACACACCAAACCATCACTGACAGCGGAGACTCCACACCTTTCATGCAACGGCTTCGCGGCTCGGCTTCCAAACTCGGATGATATTCCCGTTCCCCAAATAGACCCGTCGTGCGCTGCTTTTTCGCAATTGCAGACCAATGACGCCTGCGACGAAACTGCATCCGTCGAGACGCACCCTTCAGCGGGCATATTCCACACAACGCGTTTCGCGGATTACGGTGACGCGTATCTGCCCCGGGAATTTCCTTGTCGCAGATATCTCGCGGCAAATCTCACGGGCAAGTTCTGAGGCCTCAATATCAGGGATCCTTTCTGGATCCACAACAACGCGAAGATCACGCCCAGCCTGAACCGCCATCACGCTAACGACACCATCATGCTTCTTAGCTATACGTTCGAAATCCTCAAGCCGCTGCATGTAGTCGCCGAGCGTCTCCTGTCTCGCACCTGGGCGGGCTGAGGAAATGGCGTCCGCAGCGGCGCAAAGGACGCCGTACACGCCACCATTCGTCTCTGCCTCTCCATGATGTGCGGCGACAGCATCACAGACCTGCTGGTCTTCACCATTGACCTTCAGGAACTCGGCACCAAGAAGCGCGTGAACCCCCTTCTTTTCGCTTGTTATCGCCTTGCCGATATCATGAAGGAAACCGATGCGACGTCCCTTTGCAGCGTCGAGTCCGAGCTCGGAGGCCATGGCACCGGTCAGAAGCGCGACTTCCACCGAATGGCGAAGTACGTTCTGGGAGAACGAAGTGCGGTACTTGAGCGCACCCATCAAGGAAAGGACCTGTCCGGACAAACCGACCACACCGGCTTCGACCGCCGCTGCTTCAGCCGCCTTGGAATTGGATTTGGCAACTTCCTCTCGTGCGGCCCTTACGGCATCCTCAATGGCAGACGGGTGGATGCGTCCATCCGCAACCAACGCCTCAAGCGCACGTTTGGCCACTTCACGGCGGACCGGATCAATCGCTGAAACGACAACCGAATCCGGTGCATCATCAAGAAGAAGATTCACGCCGGTCTCCGCCTCGAAGGAACGGACATTGCGCCCATCCCTTCCGACGATACGCCCTTTCATCTCCGCATTCGGAACGGACACGGTGGAGATCGTCGATTCGTTCAGGTGAGATACGGCACAGCGCCCTATTGCGTCAGCTATGATGCTGCGGGCGATATCCTCGCCCTGCTCCTTCGCAGCCTCCTGAATGCGACGGCTCATGGACTCAGCATCTTCTCGCAATGCGGCATTCGCCCGCTTGAGAACCTCACGCCGCGCATCCTGATGCGTCATCTTCGCAAGATCCTGAAGCTTCCTGTCCGCCTCAAGAGTGCGGCGTTCAGCTTCATCCATGGCCTTTTCGGCCTCATCCGCCTTGGATTTTAGAACCGCCTCGCGGGCATCAAGCAGTCTGGTCTTCCGGTCAAGGCTCTCCTCGCGCGCAGCAAGACGGGCCTCGGCCTGTTCCTGATCGGCACGGCGGGAAGCGATGGAAGCCTCGAACTCCTCACGCGCCCGCACAACCTCTGCCTTTGCCGTGACCTCCGCCTCCTTGCGAAGTGATTCGATCTCGGCCTTGATCGCTTCAGCCTTCATCAACGCCGACTTTTCGGTGGAATCCGCCTGCCAGCGTCCGATAAGCCAACGAAGGACGAAACCGATAAGACCGCCAGCAAGAATGAACAGCAACGCAATGACAAGACCGGCCGCATCCGAAAGCTGATCCCAGATGTTGCTCGAAAGAGCGAAAAGCGGCGCGAAGCCGATCATGTCGGGCGTTGTTGACATCAAGCTTTCTCCTGAAGTTTAGCCAGCAATCCGAAAAGATACCGTCTCTCCTCCGCAGAGTAAGAGTCGAAACCGTCAAGATGTTCACGCATGTCCTGCACTGCCGCATCGAAACGCTTGCGTCTTTCGCTTTCGTCATCCTTCGCAAACGGATAGCTGCCGTCGCGAATCCACTCTTCGACACGCGATTCGTCCGCCTCGGCCGCACGGACGCGGAAATGGTCACGAAGCGTTTTTCTGGCGGTCTCAAGATATGCACGGGTCTCTGGGTTCAGCTCGTCCATGACAAGCATGTTTTCCGCGTTCAGCTCGGCGAAGCGCGGAGAGACCACATACGCCGTAAAGCTGTATGCCGCACCGGGACGCACGCCTGCGGGCTGCTCATGCAGCGCAAAACCGTCCTTCCCGCAGAACACGAGCTTGCCAGACCCGACAAAGCGACGCCGCCACTCTATGACTTCAAGCTTGGCCTCCGCACCGGAAGGAAGACGGAGATTGTAGTCTGTCACCGCCTTGCGCACGATTACCGGTGTCACCGGAATTCCGGAGAAGTACACGTGCACATTTGGATACGCCTTGAGGTACAGCGCAAACTTTGCAGCAAGGGCAGGCACCACGGTTCCAGCGTCCGTAAGCGAATCGGCTATCGGACGCACATTGGTGATGTACACTTCCGTTCCCGTTGCGAAACCTGGATTGGTCTCCTCGATCTTGAAAAGACCGGGAGTCTCCAGATCACCGGAAATCACATACGATGAAAGCTGGGATGAACCTGTGCCGCCGGAAGCGACAGCCGCGCGTGTCGTGCGCCATTCGACATGACCACCAAGTGCAAAAGCCTTGAAGCGCCCTCGCCCGTGACGGCCATGGAGCCTGCGCTTGAGGGCGACAGTCATCGCCCGCCCTTTCTTCCAGCTTCCGCCAAGGCCACCGAACGTAGAATCGATGCGATCCACATCAACACCGGCACCATCATCCGAAATGCGAATCGCCTCGACCGCACCAAGCGCGTTCTGTATGAGATCGATCTTGACCTCGCGTGCATCCGCGTCCAATGCATTCCAGACGAGCTCCTCAATCGCCGCCAGCGGCGATGCGTGCGACAGGGATGCGATATAGTCGGCCTTTGCCTGAACTTTGATGTCTCTTATCATACGATATCCAACGGTTCTACCTGAGGCGGCTCCTGATTGCCGGATACCACCTTTTCAATGCGCTGACGGATGGATTCAAGCTCCTGTGTGCAAGACGCCACAAGCTTCTTTCCCGCCTCGAAATTCTTCATCATGTCGTCAAGGGAGAGCCTGCCGCCTTCCATCTCCGACACGATGCCTTCTAGCTTAGCCAAATTCTCTTCAAAAGTCATATTGCCGCACATTATACCATTCACAGCCTCAATCCGCAATTCGTTTTGACAGATTACGGTAATGGGTAATGCGGCGCTGAATGGCGTAGCGATATCGCGGGAGGGGCAACGTCCCCGTTGCCCGATTCGCCACTACTGAATATTATCAGCTTTTTTTAGGGCAGCGGGGACGCTGCCCCTCCCAATGCAAAAGAAAGGGACGCGGTTCAGTAGTTCAGCAGGTTCTGTAGAAGAATTGTTTTTACCGCTTGACTCAAAGGCGGCATTATGGTATCTTACGCACTCGTTTTCAAGGAGAGGTGGCAGAGCCTGGTTGAATGCACATGACTCGAAATCATGCATACCCTCACGGGTATCGGGGGTTCGAATCCCTCCCTCTCCGCCATGCGGGCGTAATTCAATGGCAGAATAGGAGCTTCCCATGCTTCTTACGAGGGTTCGATTCCCTTCGCCCGCTCCATTTTTTTTTTACGGCAGATCTATTGTACGGGTCGTTCCATCCGATCCATAGGTGAAACGGACACGTTTTGCGTCTGGAGGGATCAGCGAACCTGCCCGGTCCGACCATTCCACGACAAGCACCGCCCCTTGCGCAAGATAGTCCTCCCAGCCGATCTGCAGAACGTCCTCCTCGTCATGCAGACGGTACAGATCCATATGCACGACAAGAAACGCATCGGCTGGATGCTCCGACACAATGCAGAACGTGGGACTCGTCACCGCTCGCTTCGCGCCCAATGCGGCGCAAAGCCCCTGCGTGAAGGTGGTCTTGCCCGCACCAAGATCACCTTCAAGGCACACCACGTCACCTGATCTGAGGGAGGCGGCGAACTGTTTCGCCACCTCCCATGTTTCAATCTCGCTATGAGTTTCGACTGTCATTTCTTTCTATTCAGCCGTAGAGCGGCCCAAAGTTCTTGCATGCGCGGTAGTCGGCGCCGGTCGGGTCGTCGGATTCCCCGAAGAGTCCCCAACAGTGCGGACGGTAGATGTTCTCCTCCGGCACGTTGTGCATCGCAACGGGGATGCGCAGCATGGCGGCAAGCGTAATGAGGTCCGCGCCGACGTGTCCATATGCGATAGCTCCGTGGTTCGCAGACCATGAATTCATCACGGAATACACGTCCTTGAACGAACCCTTGCCCGTAAGGCGCGGGGTGAACCATGTGCAGGGCCACTCGGGATTCGTGCGGAGCATGAGCTTTTCGTTCTGGGTCTTGTCGAGTTCCACAGACCAGCCCTCGGCGATCTGAAGAACAGGCCCTTGCCCCTTCACATAGGAAATGCGCGTCATCGTAAGCGGCATTCCTTTCGGGGTGAGGAACGAGGATGAGAACCCACCGCCGCGGAAGTATTCGACACCGGCCGGAACCCACTTCGTAGCCTTCATGGTGGCATCGATGTCCTTCTGCGTGACATTCCACCAGTTCTTGAAGACAGGCTTGCCCTTCTCCTTCATTTCGCCTGCCGCGTCAAGGCAGCAGCTTCCGGAGTTGATGAGATGGATGATGCCCTGCTTGGCGAGCCCCGTCATACCCTTGCCCGTGGCGCGCTTTACGGACTCGTTGCTCCAGTAGGTGCGCACGTCAGCAAACATCGCAGCGCGATTGGTGAGAAGGTTGAGCATCAGCATGCACACGCCGTTGAGGGCGTCGTTCTCGGTAGCGACAATATGCGGCGCACGCGGACCGTTCCAGTCGAAGGTGCTGTTGAGCATAGCCTCCATGAAGTCACCATTCGGCCAGTGGTCGGTCCACTGACGCTGCCCCTGGAATCCGGCGGCGATCGCATTGCGGCCCGCCGCCTCTTCGCCAAAGCCCATCTCGGCGAGCTTGGGGTTGCCGACCATCATGTCACGCATGATGATCGCCATCTTGACAACATACTCCCAGTCAAGATCCTTCGCCTCACGGCTCTTCTGGATGGACTTAGGATTGTAGTCCTTGCCCTCCTTGCACCATTTCTTTGTCCAAGCGAACGCCTTTGCGTACTCGTCCTTGTCGTAGATGCCTTCGGCGATGCGACGCTCGATCTCGCACATGTCCATGTTCTCGGGACGCATACCGAGATAGTCCTGGAAGAAATCGACATTCACAAAGGATCCAGCGATACCCATCGACGACGTTCCGACGGAAAGGTAACTCTTTCCCTTCATCATTGCGACGGCAAGACCGGCCTTCACGAAACGAAGGATCTTCTCCTTCACGTCATCAGGAACCGAAGTATCCGTAGCATCCTGAACCTCGCGTCCGTATATGCCATAGGCTGGCATGCCGCGCTGCGCGTATCCTGCGAGCATGCAGGCCAGATATACGGCGCCGGGACGCTCCGTGCCGTTGAACCCCCACACGGCCTTCGGCATGAGAGGGTCGGCATCCATCGTCTCCGTGCCGTAGCACCAGCACGGCGTGACGGAGAGCGACACTCCGACATTGCTCTCGCGGAACTTCTTTGCGCACTGCTCCGCCTCGTACACGCCGCCAATCGTCGTGTCGGCTATCACGCACTCAACAGGCGAACCGTCAGGATAGCGCAGACTGGACGATATGAGCTTGGCTGCGGTTTCGGCCATCTTTATGGTCTGAACCTCAAGCGATTCGCGCACACCGCGTCTGCGACCATCAATAATCGGACGTATTCCCACTTTCGGGAAACCGTTCATGTTCCAAACTGTCTGCGACATGTCAATCTCCTCACTTTGTAAATTCAAAATTTTTCAAAAATCCATTAAGCAAACTGAAGCAGGCCTTGTATTCCTCCGCTCCAGCGGCTGCTAACTCGCGGGACTCGACTTCCGTAACAACAACATACTGCTCTGCATAGCGAATGTAGCGAAAGCCTGTCTTGACCTTCTCTGCCGGATGCTTACTTGCGATTCTCGCCGCGAGAAGTCCAAGAGCCTTCTCACGCACATCTGTATCCGTTGCCCTCTTGACGGAGAAATAGTCCCACACCTCAAAATAGTCAAGTCTCCGCGTAATCGGGGTGTAATGCCTGAACATGTTCCGCCACAGAAAAGCAGTTTCCTTGGGATAGGCAACGTCAAGTTCCGGCGGACGAAATGGATGCAGCAACCTTGCGCCAAACGGCACGAACCTGCCATCATCCCATCGCCCAAGCTCAAACCTAAGATCGCCATCAGCACCATAGGCCTTTTGCGACGGCTTCGAGCCGAACATGACCGACTCCACTTCAAACGAATTGATCGCGTTTATGCGCATCTCTGCTTCCGGAAGCAGAGATGCCTCTATTTGAGCGAAAAGCTCTTTGCGGGCAATGAGTTCGGATTGGTTCAACTGCATAGCCTGACCTCCGGCACAACACCCAGCTGTCTGTCGAGAAACGCATATCCCGCCTCAAGCGCCCACTGTGGCGCTCTATGCCCTGCCGCATGGTGGATGAAAAGAAGGTCTTCGGGATTAGCCTTGTAGCCTTTCGCTTTTGTCATGTCCGAATAGCTGCGTGCATCATCGTAATATCCTCCGAGCAGACAGAACGGCTTCCCGCCGGAGAGCGTAAGCATCGTATAGTTTTCAAGTCCGTCAGCGCGGATGGCCGAAAGCTTGCCGGCAAGATAATGAAGGATATCCCAGCATGACTGATCGAAATTGAAGGCAAAATCGCTTGCCATTATCGCTTTTACGCGCGAATCCATACACCCTGCATGAAAACAGGTCTGACCTCCGAGAGAATGTCCCGTCATGCCAATACGAGATTTGTCAACCCGTGGATCATCTCCGAGAAGATCAAGCATGAGACGAGCGACGAACACCCGATGTGAATGAGAATTCCACATCGGCCAGTCTTCTGCGAGCTTGTAGGCCATATCCTGAAAACGATGCCAATGGTCACGCGGTTTCGGGACATCGTACTTCACATAGTTCTGATGACTGAGATCACACGTAACCGCCATGTAACCTCGCCTGGCAAGCTGAGCAGCCTGCGCGACCTCGACATATTTTTCGAGAACCGCAGACTCATCATCCAACTCATGCCCAAGCATGCCTTCAACATAGTAGTAAGGGATTGCAACCGCCGCCAAAGGCCTATCAATCTTTTTGGGAAATACCTTCACTACTCGCTGCCACTGCCATTCCTCCGGTCCATTACGCTGAAGGTAAAGTTCAGCATCGTAGTGGGTGTAGGAATAACGCTTTACAAGACGGTATTCACGCTTGAACACATACCCTTCCGGCGGATCCATCCAGAATCCCCATCGGCGCTTAAGAGATTCAACCTCATCAGAGGTGGGATCATCCGGCAGTTCGACAGAGAAAGGCGAGCGTCCTGTACGCAAATACGGACTGACGCTGCTGTCCGATGCATACAGCCCCAACGCCGCCAAGGAGGCGGCATGGGCCACAAACTCTCGTCTGGACTGCATGGCGGTGTGAATCAAAGTTTACGGACAGAAAGAGCGACGCCACCCTTATATCCGTCAGCACCGTACTGATCGACAGCCTTCAGCTCCTCCGCCTGTGCCGCGACCTTGTGGACCGCCTCAATGTAGGGATCGATCTTCGCCGGCTCATAATGCTTGAACCAAGGTTCGCCGAGAACGCGGGAATTCACGAGATCCGCATGCGGCAGATCACCGGTGATGTCCTTGGTGTCATCAAAGAGAGAGGAAAGGTGCAGAGGCACGTTGCACCCGGCGGTGAACTGTCCACCGACCTCCGCGTTTAGCGCATCGCAGAACGCAACGTTCGAAACGCCGCCGAAGGCATGTGGATCATAGAGGAAGCGCGATGCGTACCATCCGGACTTGTCACTGCCCTCCTCCTTGGGATAGATCATGCCGAGACCTTTTACGTCCTCAATCCCCTTCCAGAAATACTTGAGCGCCTTGTCGATCTCAGCGCACTCCGCATCATACTTCTTGAGCTGTTCGCGTCCGACAGCCGCAGCAACCTGATGCATGCGGTTCTTGAGTCCGCCAAGGGGAAGATTCTTCGTGTCCGCGAACTCCTCAGGCTTGAACTCCTGCGGAATGCGGTCATAGTGACCCCAGCGGATCGCACGGCGGTAGATCTCATAATCGTCAGTCACGAGCATGCCGCCTTCGCCGATGGCAAAGCTCTTGCAGCTCATGAGAGACATCGCGCTCACATCACCGAAAGTGCCGAGCATCTTGCCCTTGTAGTGACCGCCCTGCGCATGGGAGACGTCCTCAATCACCTTAAGCCCGTGCTTTCGCGCAATCGCCATGATCTCGTCCATGGGCGCCGGGTGCGCCATGTAGTGCACGACGATGACAGCTTTCGTGCGCGGCGTGATGCGGGCCTCAAACGAGGCGGGATCCATCTGGAGGGATACGGGATCGATGTCGCACAGCACAACCTTGCCGCCGAGCTGAAGGACTCCGCAGCAACTCGCCCAGTAGGTGACTGACGTGCAGATGACCTCATCCCCAG
>JAFXEA010000411.1 GCA_017521065.1 Kiritimatiellia bacterium
GCACGGCGCGGCACGCCTCAAGGCCGAACCTGCGCCTGACCTCCTTCGCGAACGCATGGCGGATGCGGTTCGCCCCCCAGTGCGGCACGCCGGCGCGGTCGCAGGCGTACCGGATCGTCTGCGTGTACGACATCGTATCCCAGTGGTCGCGCGGGACGCGGACGGCGTGCGGCGCCTTGCGCGTGTAGTTTTCGTCGCGGCATGGATAGAACGGCGAGACGCGTGCGGCGCGCTTCGCGGCCATCCACTCCGCGACCGCCGCGACAGGGGAGAACGGATGCTCGCTTCCGCGGTGCTTTTCGAGTATCGCGCGCGCCCTCGGGCCAATACAGACCGCGCGCGGCTGACCCCAGTCGCCGCGCCAGTCGTTTTTGTGGTGCTGCGGACGATACACCCACGGCGTCGCAGAAGTATCTATGTCCGCCCAGGTCATCGCGCAGATCTCCTCCGGACGCATTCCCGTCAATCGATGGACCCGCACCATGTCGGCCGTATTCGGCATCATGACGGCGATCGTCTTCTCTATCGTCGCGTCGTCAACGGGGCGGATCGGCTTCCCGTCCGGCGCGGCGCATCTGCCGCGCTTCAGGGGCACGGGCGCAACAAGCTCCTCGCGAGTTGACGCGAGCACAAGGCCCTCGTCGAATGCCCACGGGACCATCTGGCCGCATATTATGCGGATGTAGCGATTCACCGTCGTGCGAACGTATCCGTGGCGAATGAGCGCGTCCCTGACGCGCAGGATGTCGGAATGGACCAGCTCGCCCATCGAGCGCCTCCCGTATATCTCGCGCAGGAATCGGAGCGCGGTCGCGTGATTGCCGTACTCGTTCCCCGTCCGGTAGTATTCGCGTGCGTGGCGGAGATAGGCGTCGCACACGTCGTCAACCGTGCGGCTGGCGGTCGGCGCGGCCTTCGTGGATCGCACGGCGTCCTCCCAGATGCGGTGCGCGGCGGCGATCGCCAGCTCCTTCGGCCTGTCGCTCCGCATCGCCTTGTCGCTCCCGGGCGCGCACAGAGGGCGCTTGCGGCGCTTCGGCTCGCCCGGCAGCCTGACGTCGACATACCAGTATCCGTTGTTGTCGAAGACGCAGCCGTGCGGCCTGCGTATCATCACCTTTGCCGTTTTTGGCATAGGACTCCTATCTTTAGGGAAAGTGTTTTCCCTAATTTTCCCTAAAAGGGGCAGGAGAGACCCCCTTCGGACCGTGACAATCCGCACGTCAATGCGGTTTTTCAATGGTCGGGGCGAGAGGATTTGAACCTCCGACATTCTGCTCCCAAAGCTGGTATCTTAACACTCGGTTTTCGCGGGAAATCGACACTACTCAACGGAAAAAGTGCTCATGGGTATAAAAATGGGTATAAGTAGGCCGTTGACTCTATCGACCATGTTGTGCTAAAATGTCGAGTGTTGTCAAAGAGTGCCAAACGCACGTCAAACAGCTAAGAACACATACAAGCCGCTCACAAAAGGAAAAGAAGATGGGATTGATGATTGCCACAGACGCCTCCGGCAAGACCCGTGGAACTTGGCATGGGATATTCATGCTCAAGGGCAAGTGGCGAAAGACAAACCTGAATGTGCCCATTGAGGGCAAGCCTCCAACCGACAAATCCGGACGGATAACACTGAACGAGCGAGGCGATGCCGCCTTCGAGCGGTCGCGCAAAGCTGCGCAAAAGGCATTTGACGCATGGAGGAAGACGGCAAGATCGGATCCGGCAGAACTTGTGAAAAAAGCCTACAAAGCCCGAACGGGCGTCTCCCTTGAAGGCGTGCCGCTGGCCAAGCTGGCAGAGCGGTGGATCGGCAGGAAAAGGGAGCGCAACCTTTCCGCCAAGTGGCAGCAGATGATCGAAACATGGTTCTCGAAATTTGCGAGGTTCGCGGAATCTTACGCACGTGCCCGAGGAGGACGGAAGTGCGAAACCATCAATGACATTACGCCGGCGATAGCGGCAGCATGGTTTGAAGACATCAAAAAATGCCACGCGTGGGAAACCGTTCTGAAGATGATGCACCTTATGAGCGGCGCATACAAACGGTTTTCGACGACAGGAATGGCAAATCCGTTCGGCGACATCGTAATGAGCAAATCAGGCGACCCGTCCGAGCGGGGAGAATTTGGCAATGAGCGCGTTCCCCGCAAACCGCTGCTACCGGATCAGATCGAACGCCTTTTTGAATGCGCCCAGGAGGACTCTGAACTTTATCCGCTAATTGTGACAGCAGCTTGCACGGGAATGCGAGTGGGTGATGTCTGCAACTTGAAATGGAGAGATGTTGATCTCAAGGAAGGTCTAATAGACACTGTGACCGCAAAGTCTCATTCCCGAGTCACCATACCAATTTTCGGCCGACTTCGGGATGTGCTGACGGACTGCGCCGCGATTGACGAAGGCGAAAGTCCGGCGTCCCCATTCGTATTCCCTCGTGCGGCGGAAAGGTACAAACGAAATGCAAACGGGCTCTACCTCGCAGTGAAGCCTTATTTTGCACGGGCAGTCTTTGGCGACAAACCGCCCGCTCATGCCATTGACGTAATGGAGGACGGCTCTGCCGAACCAGTGCGGGACCTCAGCGATGTCATAGACAGTACCGGTTTTTCAGACACTAAGCGCACACGCATAATGGAAGTCTACCGCCGGATCAAATCCGGTGAAAAGTGCATTGACATCGCTTCGAGCCTGAATGTGGCGCGTTCTCAGGTGTCAATGGACTTGCGAGAAATAGAAGGATTGACAGGAGAAGTCCTTCGCCCAATGGCAAAAAAAATGAAATCCCGAGCCAACTGGTGGGCGCAAATAGATCGCACCAGGGCAAAGCGCAAGATTGGCGACAAGGCAGCAAGCCTTTATGGATGGCATTCTCTCCGGGCAACATTTGTGGTGCTGGCTTACGAGGCCGGCGTGCCTCTTGCCGACGTGCAGAAGGTCGTGGGGCACTCCACGGTCGAAATGACGCTGCAGTATTACAATCCAGACAAAAAGCTAGTTGCCGAACGCGTCCGTCAGCGAATGGCCGGGAGTGTGCTTGACGTTGCCCGCCCCAAAAGCATCACCAGACCGCCGAAGAATTCCTTGATTCTTGCTGATAAAAACGCCGCGCAAAAACAAGCACGCACCATCGACGATTTGATAGCCGGCATGAGTAAAAAACAGAAGCAGGCACTAATGAACAAATTAGTCGCGAGCATGTAGCCAAGAGCCCGATCCATGAAAGCAAAGCCAATGAAAAATCTGCAAGCAGAATCTCCTGATTTTCTTATTGTCGCAGAGCAAGCTGCTTCAGCCCTTTGCAGTGTTTCGCACTATTTCTCTCAAATTGAGAGGAACTACAGGATAATTCGCACCGGGATACTCAGATTCGACGGTCATGTGTCCGAACTGTTACCCATAGGCGTCAACCAGCATGATATAAAGGCCATGCTATCGTGGATGTGCGAAAAGTATGGCGCCGTGGAAACCGGCAAAGCATCTGCCTTGACGCTGCAAGAGCTGGTCGAAGCCGCCGCCAGGCGAATGGGCGAAATGCACAGTCAATGCGAAAGAATAATGTCCGACTCGCAAAAGATCATGCCCGCTCGTCTCGCAGACAAAAGCACAAGCCCCCTTTACGTACAAGCGTACGACGCAATGCAAACTGCCTACTCACAGATCGCCGAAACCTTGATGCATCAGGTGCATGACGCTGTGAAGTCCGGCGTTTCGGAGGGAGTGACCGATGCCCTGAAGAATGGAAAAATCGGCACCACAGTAATAGCTCAAGCAGGGGCAAATGTTACCATTGAAAACAAGAGGAACGCAAAAGTCAGATTGCCCACTTCCCGCACAAACCGGAAACGAGCCAAGGGCTGCAGCAACAAGGAGATTGCCAATCTGTTCACGAGGCACGCAGTCCC
>JAFXEA010000412.1 GCA_017521065.1 Kiritimatiellia bacterium
GGGCCAGGGGCTGTATGGGCGGAGGAGATCGTGTACATGGCAAATCTTGTCGACGCCGCATGCCATCGCAGGGACGAACGACGTCTCAAGGCTCTCCGTGAGGAACATCGCCGTGTGTGGTTGCTGAGAAACCGTCCGGGCGGACTGGACGACTCCCTCTCGAAATTCCCCCGTTTCTGATGTAGGATTTAAAGAATCCTCATCAGCATACCAATCAGGATTATGATATAATTTCACTTATGAATTCAACTACTTCTGACTCGGCGGCTGCCATACTTCTTTGTGCGGGGAAAGGCACCCGCATGGGACTTACCGACCGTAGCAAGGTGTGCTACGACTGTGCCGGCGTACCCGTAATAAAGAGGATACTTGCCAATATGCGAGCGGGGGGTATTTCGCGCTTTGTCATTGTCGTAGGGCATCTTGCGGAAAGCGTAATGTCGGCTCTTGACGGTGAAGCAGGTGTCCTCTACGCGTATCAGAAGGAGCAGAAGGGGACAGGTCATGCAACGGCATGCGGGCTTCGGGCCCTCGAAGATATTGGATATTCCGGGCCTGTAATCGTATCTATGGGCGACAAGATAGTCAGTCCCGAAACGGTGCGGCGAATTCTTGACGGGGCCGGAAACCCCAATGCTATATGCACATGCGGAGTGCAGAGAAGAGAAGAGCATCCAAACGGCGGTCATGTTATTGTCGATTCAGGCAAGGCGCTCGGCATCGTTGAATTTGCGGATGTCAAACAGGCTTTGGCAAATGGTTCAACAATAAGACTTTGCGAAAGGGAGTTTTCTGCAGAAGAAGTCGCGGCAACACCATGGGTTAACACCGCGCTCTACAGATTTGACGCGAAATCCCTTTCCTTGGCGCTTTCCACGTGTGGAAGTGATAACGCTCAGGGTGAAATATATCTTACCGATACGATTGAATATTTCGCCAGAAAGGGTGAAGTCTCCGTATATAGAGTTGAAAATCCTGATGAGTTGCTCACCTACTCAACGAAAGTTGAGTTACGCTCAATAAGCCGTCACTTTCTCAGAAACGCCAGTACGCTTCTCAAAGAGCATCCCGAACATTCCAAGGTTATTTCGGCATTCATAGCCCGATATGGCGACCGTAAGGCTGTAATCGTAAGGGCTCCAGGGCGTGTCAACCTGATGGGACGTCACATTGAACACAGAGGCGGCAGCGTCAATGTGATGGCAATAGAGGCGGCAACAGTATTTGTTGCAGCGCCGCGTGAAGATGACGTCGTACATCTAGCAAATGTCGATTCGTCGTATCCGGAAGGGGATTTTCCAATCGGAATTGCCCCGAGCGAGGTGGGTACGACCCGGAAATGGCTACAATTTCTTTCAAGCGAACAGGCGAAGACTGAGATTGCCGAGAACCGCGGTTCTTGGATCAACTACGTCAAGGGAGCTACTTACAGATTCCGCGATGCATTGGATTTCAATCTCTGTGGAATGGATGTGATGGTTGACGGAACAATCCCTGTAGCAGCCGGACTCTCCAGTTCGTCCTCGTTGGTTGTGGCAACGGCTGAGGCGCTTTCTGCGCTGAACTGTCTCAACATGACGGATAGTCAATTTGTCGATCTCTGCGGCGAAGGGGAATGGTTTGTCGGTTCCCGTGGCGGTGCCGGCGACCATGCAGCAATGCGCTGCAGCAAGGCAGGGCGTATAGTCCATTTGAATTTCAAGCCGTTTTCCATAGGCAAGTCGGTTGCCTTCCCGCAATCATGTTCCGTCATTGTGGCGGATTCGAATGAGCAGTCCAAAAAGAGTGAAGGCAGCAAGGACAAGTTCAACGCCCGTGTCGCAGCATACGAATTTGCATTCATGCTAATAAAGCGTCAGTTCCCGGAAAAGACTCTTGTCGAGTTTCGAGACATCGCATTCTGTGGTGCACCCGATGAGGTCAAGCATATGCTTTCCTCCATTCCAGCAAAAACCACACGCACCGAACTTCTTAAGCTTCTGCCCGAATCTCACGAAAAGCTGAATGAGATATTCTCCACACATGCAGACCCAGGAGAATACGACCTTTATGGCACCGCTCTTTTCGGAGTCTCTGAGATTGTCCGTGCGTCAATAGCTCCTAAACTTCTAGAAAACCGCGAGTTCGTCCAGTTTGGCGAACTGATGAATGTATCCCATGATGGTGACCGGATATCAGGGGCTCCAGCCGAAAAGAAGGGGACCGGTCTGGAGTACGAATGCGGTGCCTACGCCTGCTCCACTCCGCGGATTGATGCCCTTTGCGATCTGATGAATTCCACAGACGGAGTTCTGGGCAGTCAGCTTGCAGGAGCGGGGCTTGGTGGATGTGTCCTTATACTTGTTGAAAACGACAAGGCGGAATCGGTATTGAAACGTCTAAATGAGGAATTCTACGACAGGTTGAATCTTCCCCATTCCGCATTTGTCTGCAAACCATCTGAAGGTTCAAAGGTCTTTTACTGAAAACAAAAATGAAAGGTTGAAAAAAATGTTGGTAAACATGAAAGAGATGCTTGCGGATGCCGCAAAGAACGGTTATGCCGTGGGTGGATTCAACTGCGCTTCGCTTGAATCTGCGATGGGAGCGATCAAGGCGTCCGAAGAACTCGGAATTCCGTTCGTTCTTCAGCATGCGGGCGCTCATGAAGAGTTCATTCCACTCTCGGTTGCCGGTCCTATCATGATTCAGCTCGCCCGTGCGGCAAAGACTCCTGTAGCGGTTCACCTTGATCACGGCGACTCCATCGAGACCTGTCTCAAGGCCCTTGCGATGGGATTTACATCCGTCATGTTCGACGGTTCCTCGCTTCCGTATGAAGAGAACATGAAAGCGACTGCATACGTTGCAAAAACCGCACACGCACTTGGCGCGACAACTGAAGCGGAACTTGGCTCCATGCCACACAACTTCCGTGGAGAGCTCAAGGAATATACGCCCGAGGATTTCTACACCAAGCCTGAAGAGGCTGCGGAATTTGTTGAGAAGACCGGTGTCGATGCGCTTGCAATTTCCTTCGGAACCGTGCATGGCGTATACAAGACAACGCCGAAACTCTCCTTCAAGGTGATTGAGGAGGTCCGCAAATCAACCGGCGATCTTCCTCTTGTGATGCATGGAGGTTCGGGACTTTCCGCGGACGACTACCATGAGGCGATTGCGAAGGGCATACGCAAGATCAACTACTACACCTAC
>JAFXEA010000413.1 GCA_017521065.1 Kiritimatiellia bacterium
CCGGAGCCAGCTCCCATGTAAGATATCCATCATCCTTGAACACGAGAAGCTGTGTCGTTGCCGTCGTCGTCCCAATAGGCAAACCATTTGTGCAAACAAGATCGTTCGCAGAAATGGCCGCTGTTCGATTTGTAAGAGACGCAAACGGGACAGCGACAATCGTGTTGCGATTCGTCGTCGTAATCTTTGTGACGCCTATCGTCTGGCTGGTATAGTCAGCCGAAGCCGCGAGGGCAACTGCCACGCCTGCAATCAAGAGAAGTTTTTTCATTTTGACGACTCCTAAAATTACTTGACAGAGGAAACCTTGAAGAACTGTGCGCCATCCTTCTTGGGCGCCTTAAGCGTAATCACGCCTGTAGCGTTCCCGTTAGAAGTATCAGCACCTGGAAGAACCATGAAGTTAAACGCACCGTCTCCAGACTCGAGCGTGTATCCAACAAAAGGAACCGTATCACTGACCGTCACGACAACCTCGTCGCCACTGACATCAATGCTTGTCACCTTGGGTGACTTAACCCCCGCGGCTGCAAGATCATACGAACCTGCCGACACCGAGGTTCCTGCTGTGGCAGAGGCAAAATTGCCAGTCCTTTTCATTTCGCCCTTCGTGGCCGCCATCGCATTATACACCGGATATCCGTTCTCACCAAGGTTCTCGGTCCGCTTCTTACCAGAAGGATCGGCGGAAAAATCGCGAGTGTCAAGGAGATAGACCCCAAGCACACCCCCCGCACATGCGTCAAGCTTGGATTCATCAATCGTAAAGACGTAACGAGGGCAACGGCCATCCTTGGCAAGAGACGCGGCATCCACAATATCCGCCTTGCCGTCCTTTATGCAAACAAGCGCATACCACTCGCCGTCAAGGACAGTGGTGCCGTCAGCATATTTATCAGTGTCTGGCGTGTAGAGAGAATTAAAGGAGACCAGCACATCGTTCATGCCGGCGAACACGGCTGCCGACGCAATCGCGAAGAGAACTGCAATTGTCTTTTTCATTTTATGCTTCCTTGTTAAGAGGTTACTGGGCGACCGTGATCTGATCGGGCTTGATCAGGTACTTCCCCTGCGCTTGAGGAATCTGAATGGCACCTGATGGATACGATTCACTCCACGTCCCGCCATTGTCTCCTGAAACCTTGAATGTCGCGGCAAGTCCCTCCTCGATTTCAGAGGCGATCTGAAGCGTAATGCTCCCATTGACCGTCGCCGCAGGCTTGAACGGAATCTTGGCATCGGCATCTTTAGCAACGCCAAGAACATCGCACTGCCAAGCATAAAGTCCGTTTTCCGCCTGCGGAGTAGACGTGGCATCTCCGTTCGAGTCGATATCTTGAACCGTTCCGCTTGCACCCGCCGCCTTGACCGCCTCTGCACCAGAACCATATTTCTTGGTAACATCGTTTACCGTAGCCGCCGCAACCGCGACTTCGTACTGGCTCGTGACGGAGCTGATTGAGCCAGAGCCATATGCCGCAACGTTGGACAAATTCACGAACTCGTTGGAAATAGAGAACTCCGAATGAGACTCGTCATCAACAAGAAGAGTTGTGCCGTTATAGAAACTGACCTTCTTGTCCCTGTAGTTGATGGCGATGGTAAACGTCGTGTCGGACTCTGGATCGGCAGGCCCAGTGGTGAACTCGATCCAGGCAGGATCACCGCTCTTGCCAGCCGACGCATAGCCGTAGAAGTTGGTTTTATTATTGCTATCAACCGCCACGGCGAAACCCGCTTGAGCGCCGCCAGTTACAGCACCCAGCTCAGAAGCATCGCTCGGCGTGAGGACGGCCGTAGAAGTTATGGTAACGAGACCGTCGCTCAGCGCGGCAGTTCCCGATCCCGGAGCAATCGTCAGTGCCGACTCAAGATCATTATCAAGCACAATCTTGCCCGCAGTTTCGGTCGAAGTGACTGCGACATTGTTTGTCGTCACCGTGCAAGTCCCCGCATTGACCGTAGTGTCATTGACCGACACACCGAACCAACCATTAGTAGTGTTAGCAAGAGCGGAAAGAGACACGCACGCGCCCGCGCACGCAATCATTCCCATCAGTTTCTTTGCTTTCATCTATCCCTCCTTGAAAACATTTATCACAGCATTATACCCCATATGGGGGAAGGCGTCAAGGGGGTATCTTTAAAAAATCAAGAAATATTATTCCCTTTGATATTGCACGAAACTTAAGAAAGCTTGACAAGGACTCAATGCCCATGTCAAGTCTTACGCAAAACAAGAGAAAAACTGGATTATGGCGCAGTTTTTCCGAAGATATTGCCGTAACGGCTGAGGTTCAGCGCCTCGACAAACGACGATATCTTCGTAACCGTTGAGCATGGATCGATCGACGCGTCCATGCAATCGCCCTCAAGCGCGAGGAGCGGGCAGCCGATCGAGTCGAGAGTCTCGCGAAGGAGCTTCGAGAACGCGCGGTCCGCGAGCGAGCAGCGACCGAAACCGTGAGTATAGAGAACGACGCCGTTGAACTTGCCGGCGGGAATCGCCCTTTTCACGTATTCGACGCGTTGCGCCGGATCAAGGAAGCCAGACTGGAGAAGCTTCCTTGCGAGCGAACGATAAGGATCCTTCGGGTCAAGCGGCTCCCAGCCGACGAAATTCGTCTCTTCGAAAACTATCGGCGCGTTGCACGTGGTCTCGAGGAACGTGAGGTGCTTCGTGTCGTAGAAAGGCGGCAGGTGAAGCCAGAGAAGACGGTGAGTGTCGTCGATGGAGTAACGCTTCTCGGCCCACAGCTTCTTCTGGATGAGCTCGTCACGATACGCCGTCTGGATGTCGACGAGATCCTGTGTGCCCCAGAGCTGCGAGAAGACTATCGCGTTGTAGATCGCCTCGCTGCCACGAACGAGAGGCGGCGACGTAAACCTGAGGTGCGTGCACTGGCGCGCAAGCTCGGCAGCCTCGTTGGAAAGGACGCACGCCTCTTCGAGGCGACCCTGGTCGAGCTTGCGACCAAACGCCTTCTCCATAAGCGAGACGGACTCGGCGAGACCGTCGGCAATCGTCTCGACCGCGGCGCGGCTCTGACCGTTGATCGGCGTCTGGAGGGAATAGAGGCGGTCTGGAATCTTGTATTCGCGAGCGAGGTCGGCGAACACGCGCTCTGCCTGCTGGCAGGGCTGCATCGTCGAGACGATGTAGTCGGGCTTCTCGAGCTCCATGCCCTCGAGCATGCGGAG
>JAFXEA010000414.1 GCA_017521065.1 Kiritimatiellia bacterium
CAGATAGCGGGCAAGGAGCACATCGACGTCCAGAAGGTCCCTGTGGACACTCTCGCAATATCAGGCCACAAGTTCCACGCACCGAAAGGCGTGGGCGTACTGTACGTCCGCAAAGGCACGAAGATCAAGCCCTTCATGATCGGCGGACATCAGGAGAACGGACGCCGCGCTGGAACCGAGAACGTGCCGTACATCGTGGGTCTGGCAAAGGCCTGCGAGATCGCAACGGCAAATCTCGAGACGGAGGCCAAGACCGTCGGAGCGATGCGTGACAGGCTTGAGGCCGGAATTCTCGCCTCTTGCCCGAATGTGCGGGTCAACGGCGACAGGGCGCACCGTCTGCCGAACACCCTCAACGTCTCGTTCGAATACATCGAAGGCGAAGCCATCGCCTACCGGCTTTCCGATCTCGGAATCTGCATCTCGACCGGAAGCGCCTGCGCGTCCGGATCGCTCGATCCGAGCCACGTCATCCGCGCAATGGGGGTTCCTTTCATTGCGGTGCATGGAAGCGTACGCTTCTCGCTCTCGCGCTACAACACGATGGACGAGGTGGACTATGTGCTGGACAGGCTTCCGCCCGTCATAAAGACGCTCCGGGAGCTTTCACCGTTCGGTCCAGAATCAAACCCCACAACGTTCGAGTGACAGGCAAACTCTCGCGTCCGCACTTCAGTTTGCAAACAAAAATATTTTGATGTCTTGTTTTTTGAAAACACATCTGATATAATATGCGCAACTTTTTTGAAGCGGCCCCATCGTCTATCGGCTAGGACACGAGCTTTTCATGCTCGGTAGAGGAGTTCGACTCTCCTTGGGGCTGCCATTTTTTTTTCTTCGAACAGAATTCAGGTCTCGCAAAACCACCATACTGGGAAAACAGGCATCCAGCCCGTTCAAAACATAAATGGGTGAGACGCCCGTTGTCCCAGTTATATGAGGTCCTGCAACTGCCTCATGCCATTGTTGCGTTAATTTTGCTATAATTACGCACATGAAACAGAAAATCGTTTTGATCGCCGCTATCGCAGCTGGGCTTCTCGCAGCTGTGCTTACGAGGTTCTATCTTTCATCCAAGGATTCCGAGATTGCCGCAATGAAGTCGCGCTTTGCGGAAAGATACGGCGTAATGGAAGTGCTCTGCTATGCCGAGAACGTTCCGAGCGGAACGATAATATCTAAAGGCCACCTCGGTACGAAGAATGTTCCTGCCGCAGGATTGCGGGGACAGGCCCTTACAATCGAAAACCTCGGAGACGTGCTTGGACGCAAGATCGTACTTGGACACCGCACAGGCGACATCGTCTTCTGGGCGGACATCGAAGGCGGCAATCCCCGCGCAACGGGTCTCGCCGCCGACATCAAGAAAGGCATGCGCGCAATATCGATCAACGCGTCCGGCGCGGCGGCGGTGTCCGGTATGGTGAACCCCAACGACCATGTGGACGTGATCGGCACCTTCACATTCCCTGACGAATCAGGCAAGCGCCAGAACGATGCCATGGTGACCTGCACAATTCTGCAAAACGTGCTTGTTCTCGCCACCGGAAAGACGACCGCAAAGATGGCAGGTCGCATGAACGACGGTTCGACGCAGAACTCCTATTCCACCGTCACACTCGAAGTCACGCCTCGCGAAGCCGAAATGCTCGCTTTCGCCGAGCAGATCCGTGGACGCCTCTCGCTCTCCCTGCGCAACCGCAGCGACGTCTCTTATGAGAAGGAACTGCCCAAGGTCGATTTCGAAAAGATCCGTTCCACAATCGAGGAACTGAACCTCAAGCGTCAGCAGAAATACGTAAAGTAAGGCGTCGCGCCCATGACTCTCACATTGCTAAAGCCCGGCCAATCTACGCCAGTGACGGAAAACCTTCCGGAGGGAAACTATTTCATTGGGCGCGGAGCGTCGGCAAAGATTGTACTGGCGTATGCGGATGTATCCGAACGGCATGCAATCCTTTCCGTCCGAGGGGGAAGCGCTTCTATCGAAGACCTCAATAGCGCAAACGGCACGTATGTCAACGGGATGCAGATCGACCGCCGCACACTGCTGTCGGATGATTCGATAGTGCAGATAGGCGGAACTGTGCTGCGCGTCACAAAAGAGACCGAATCAACAGCAAACGGCAGAGGCGCGTGTCAGGAGCGGCTGCAGTCAAACGGCGGTCTCGGCGAGACCGCCCTACCATCAGCACCCGCCGCCACCACACATCAATCATCTGGTAGGGCGGCTTGTCCCCAAGCCGCCGCACAACCGCAGCCCGCCGCCAAGATTGACCCTCAGGCAACTCTTCGCAGAAAGATCCGAGAGCAAATACAGGATGAACTGATTGTCCGCATGGATCTCAAGCGCATGACTGCATCCGGCGTGGATCGTGAGGGTCTTGAACGTCAGGCTCAGGCAAAGATCGACGAGATCGTATCTGAAGTCATCAAGAGCGGCAAGCTGCCGCGCTCTATGGATCCAGAGCGCATCAAGAAAGAGGTCTTCGACGAAGCCCTCCGTCTCGGGCCTCTTGAAGATCTGCTGGACGATCCGACCGTTTCGGAAATCATGGTGAACGGGCCTCATCAGGTCTATGTGGAACGCGGCGGACGTCTCCAGCTCACAGATCTCCAGTTTGCGGACGACGCAAGCGTGAACGCAATCATCGAACGCATCGTCGCGCCGCTTGGCCGTCGCATCGATGAATCCCAGCCGTACGTGGATGCCCGACTCAAGGATGGTTCGCGCGTGAATGCAATCATCCCTCCGCTTTCCCTTTCGGGACCGTCCATCACAATCCGAAAGTTCTCGAAAAAGACGCTTACGGTCGATGATTTCATCCGCTTCGGCACATGGAACGCAAACGCCGCCGCGTTCATGGAGGTGTGCGTCAAGCTTCGCAAGAACATTATCGTTGCAGGCGGAACCGGTTCTGGAAAGACCACCCTTCTGAACCTTCTTTCTTCCTTCATCCCCGAAACGGAGCGCATCGTGACCGTCGAGGACGCCGCAGAACTCAAGCTCGTACAGCCTCACGTCGTGCGGCTCGAGGCTCGCCCCCCGAACGTGGAAGGCAAGGGCGCGGTGACGATCCGCGATCTCGTAAAGAACTGCCTCCGTATGCGTCCGGACCGTATCATCGTTGGCGAATGCCGAAGCGGCGAGGCGCTCGACATACTTCAAGCCATGAACACGGGCCATGACGGATCACTGACAACAGTCCATGCCAACTCGCCGCGCGATGTCGTGTCGCGCCTTGAGACGATGGTTCTCATGAGCGGCATGGAGCTGCCGTCACGTGCGATACGCGAGCAGATCGCAAGCGCGGTCGATATCATCATCCACGAGTCGCGTCTTGCGGACGGTTCGCGCAAGGTCACAGCAATCACCGAAGTGACCGGCATGGAAGGCCAGAACATAGTGATGCAGGATCTCTTCACGTTCCGCCAGAGCGGTGTGGACGAGAACGGCAGGATCGTCGGCGAATTCAAGCCCACCGGTGCAATGCCCACGTTCTTCGACACGCTCAAGTCCCGCGGCATCAATCTCGATCCAAGGATATTCCAGCCGTGATCCTTCAACTCGCAATAATCGCAGCGGTCGCGCTGTTCGTCGGCGGAGTCACGGCGTTTATCCTCATGAAGATGGATATCGACGCAGGACGGCGCGGGAAAACCGCGTACGCCAAATGGCTGAACGCTCGGTACGTCCGCAAGTTCGACGAACAGCTTACGGACGCGCTTGGCACGATGTCCAACGCGCTCCGAGCAGGCTTCTCCATCAGCCAGGCGTTCGAATCGGTGGCGGAGTCCGACATGCACCCGATATCCGACGAGTTCGCCCTTCTCCTTCAGCAGATGCGCGTCGGCATGAGCTTCGACGATGCGCTCGCATCGCTCGACAAGCGAATCGGTTCGGACGACCTTACGCTTGTGGTGACGGCGATCGACATCGCAAGGAAGACAGGCGGCAACCTTACCGAAATCTTCGACAGCATCTCTGACACAATCCGGGCCAGAATGAGAATCGAGCGAAAGGTCCGCATGCTTACGGCGCAAGGCAGGCTTCAGGGAATTATCGTGTCGCTCATGCCCTTCTTCCTCTGCGGCGTGATGACGGTGATGAAGCCAGGGATGATGATTCCGTTCTTGACGTCACTGAATGGAATCGTGTGCCTTGCCGGTGCTTCAGTTATGGTTCTTATCGGATGGATAATCATCCGCAAGATCGTCACAATCAAAGTATAGACATATTCTTAATTCATCTTCACACGCATGAAGAGCTGGCAGGTATAATGCTTCTCTTTATTCTCGCCTTTTGGTCTTCGAGCCATGCGGGATCGATGCCCTGCTCCGGAGACTCCCAGATGAGTCCGCCATAATCGCGGCTCCAGTCGCTGTCCTTGGAAGGCGGATAGAATATGCCTCTGGCAATGCCGTCGAGCGCAGCGACAACCTTATCCTCAGCTTCAGACTGTCCGGCTGAACCGAACGCCCGGGCTTCGTCAAACAATGTATCCTCGGCTCTTTTGGCAAGTATGCAGTAAAGCGCCTTCGCGTCGGTCGCACGGTCCGAGAACCTGCTGCTGCACTGCACCATCGCCCGGTATATCGGAAGCTGAAGACTTGTCGACTCGTCACGCGGAGCCTCCCACGTCTTGTAGTCGATGATGGCAAGCTCACCGGTATGCTCATTCTCGTCTATGCGGTCCACCTTGCCGCGAAGGAGCGTATTCGAACTTTTGATGCGGCACTCCAGACTCTGTTCGGCGGCGATGATCCGCCACCCCGCCTTTCTCCTTGCAGCCTGAATCGGGGCGAAGTTCCTGAGACGCGCAATCGCGGATTCACCTTGAAGCTCAATGATCGCCGGAAGACTCGTGCCGTATGCGCCAAGAAGGATGCGAGCCTCTTGCTCAAGCCAGTCCGCAATCTCCTGCACATCAATGGAATCCTTTGGTCCTTCCTTTGCAAAACGGTCCAGCACCTCGTGGCACAAAGTGCCGAATGTCATCGCATCAAGCTCCTGAGCCCTGTCGTCGCTGGACTCGCCGAACGTCTCCTGCAGGAAGAAGTTGAACGGACAGCGCAGATACTGGTCAAGTCTTGTTGGCGAAATAGTCTTGCGTTCGATACGCTCCTTCGGCGGAATGGGCAGACGCAGACGCCACGCGTCCGGCAGCTGCTTCGGCGGAGAACCTTCATGCCCCTTCGTAACCGCATACAAGCGCCGTGCGAGACCGGGAAGGTCGCCGTCTTCAATTCCTCCGAAGAGAATTCTCGAAGGCTTCATCACGTTTTTATCCCCGGCGATCTGGTGCATATGGACGCGCACGCTTCCTGCATCCCTGCACCGCACCGCTTCCGCAAAGATGAACGAATCGCGCATCGCCCTCATTTCGTTCGTGACAAGCCCAAGCGATGCGCGGAGCGAATCCGGGATGAACGGATGCCCCACGATGCTTTCCGGCACACACCCTTCATTGAAGCCGGCAATGACAAGTTCATCCTCGTCGCACCAGGGGACCTCCAGCCATCCGTTCGCCGCGAGTATGTTCGGCGCGAGCGGCTCAAGCATGTACGCGGCACGTTTCAGAAGTTTCGAGAAGAGCATGCCGTGCATGCGCTGCGGGATTGCCCCAGCCTCGACCTCACGCCGCAATTCGCGCACCTCATCAGCAGCGGCGACAAGCTCGCGATCTCCAGGATTGCGTTCATCCAGCTTTACGGACGCAAACATCTTGCGCAGAAACGCGAACGCATCCCCAAGCTCCGATTTGACGAGCTCGCAGACCTTCAGCAGGCCGGCAAGCGCATCGCGTTCCCTGTCGTGTCTTGCGGCGGCAATGTCGCTACGGATGGCAGAAAGCGTCTCATCCACAGTGCGGGGGAGATGAGCATTCTGAACACTGTCCAAAGCACCGACGAATCCGGCAATTCCTGCAGGCGTTTCCTTAAGTTCCGTAGAGAGCCATCGCGCAACGTCACCGGAACGCAGAAACGCCGAAAATGTCGTATAGTCACCAGATTCTGAAAGCGCGAGAATCGAAGTGAGCAATCTGCCCAAGGAAGACTTCGCGACATTCTCACGTGTAGGATTGCGAAGCACGAGCTCATCTTCCGAAAACCGGTTCTGGAACGCGCCTTCAAGCTCCGGATACATCTCGGAATCACAGACCGCCAAAGCAGGAAGCGCATCCTCCGGTTTCACTAATCTGAAGAAACCGGCGATGTCATCAGCCTCAACGACTGCGGTCGGTGCAGGGAATATCTCCGATGGCCTGATTGAGGCGGCAAAATATTGCACCGGACGCCCCCACCCGTCGAAACGCGAGGAATCGTTCTCCTCTCCGTGAACAAGAACCGTGATCTCCTGACTTGAATTCCCGAGATACCTGACGAGCGCGGGCTGTATGTCGGCAAGACCTGGAAGCACAATGCGTCTAATCCCTTCAATGCGGCAACCTGCATCGACAGCCGCCCTGCGCGATTCGAGACGGGACGAAAAACCTTTCCGTTTCAAGGCGGCAAGGAACATCCCCTCCAGTTTTGCGATGTCCTCCCACCTGGCCTTCTCCGCATCGCACTTTACCTCATGAGCGAACATCGCGCCCTCGCCAAGAACCTGAGGGATCCCAAGCAGGCTTTCGGCCATATCAAGAGCCCAACGCAATCCACGCTCATCCGGAACCTTGGGAAAGAGAACAGGAAATTCCGAAAGGTCGATATCCAGAAGAACTTCAGCAAGCGTCGCAATCTCAATCGCTTCTGAAGCGACATCGGGTCTGTCCCCATTGAGAAGAGAGCTTGTCATCGCGACGACAGGCGGCAAAACTCCGCCCCAGCCTTTTTCGGACGCCCGTTTGGCGAGGGCGAAGCGCAGGCGGCGTCCGCTCTGCGCGGTGGGTACCACCACAAGCACATGCGCAAGCGACTTCGACCCGGACGGCGTATCCTCGACCA
>JAFXEA010000415.1 GCA_017521065.1 Kiritimatiellia bacterium
GCTCCGCATAGTTCTCATCGCTGGAAACCACCATTCTGACACCCAGCTTCTGAACGGAACTTTTTCCAAGTCCACATGGCTTAAGACTCCATAAATCACCAAAGCGTCCCGAGAAAATGTATTTGACCGGACGCTTCGCGTAGAGATCGACAAGTTCTTTCTTGCGCGCGAACTCCGCGCCGTTGGGCAATGTGCGACGGAACGAGCGGATGCCGGCAGCCTCATATGCGTTTGCCGCGGCATTAGCAGTATCGTCCCCGACAAAATGCCGGTCCACATTGTTCCAACTGAACACGAAGAAGTCCTTACTCCTATTGAAATGGTTCGGCATCCGGTCAAAAACCATCTCCATGGATTTATCGTCACCAATCTTTTCTCCGTCCATCGTGCGGTATCTGATCGTGAATATCCGGCCTTCCGTACTGCATTCAGGCCTCGGTGCGATGACGAACTTGATGCAGACACCTTCGTCAATCCTAAACTTGGTTGCCGACAGACGCTTCAGGAACGTCGGATTGACGAACGAATACCGCACAACCCGTTCACCGTTCGTCACATAGGAACAAGTCGGTGGATCAAATTTCTCAAAGTAACCGCCAAGAGGGCTACACATTTCCCTGACCTCAAGAGATTCAGGAACATCCACCTCGATCTTTGGATTCACAAGCTCCCTGATCCTACCCTTCACATAGAACATGACAGGCAATGGCGAGTCAACGAAGTTATGCATCCGGATGCTTCCGCCGTTCCAGTCCTTGTTCCATTCAGCCGGCAGAGCCGCTACCTCAAACGGTATCTGGCTTTCTCCGCGCCCTTGCTTCGATGTCACGCTCATTTTTGCATACAAGACAGGTTCCTTATTGAGAGACAGCAGGTGCGCTGCAAACCTCTTTGCCGTCCTGGGTGCTGAAAATGTCCATTCCATTCTGCGCCATGAATGCGCCACTGCGGGTTTAGGCGAGCTGACGACGCCAAGCGATCTGCCCTTTTCATCAAAGAACTCCATGGCGGCGCCTGCATAGCCGTAATTCCCCTCGCTTTTCACCTGTGCGGAGATGGTCCAGTCCACCAATCCGGAAAGTTCAGTTGTGACATTCTTCATCACACCGAATTTCATAGCGCCAGAATCCCATTTAAGCCGTACCGCCGGAGCAATGCCCTTGTATCCTCCTGGGATCCACTCCACCGATCCGCCAGCTTCAAGACCAGGATAGAACTTCGGCACCCAGCCGTCATTCTTCTCCTTATCCGACGCGTCTGCAACAAATGACAGCGCACCTGCAAGAAGTACCGCCGCCCAGATCTTCATCATCGTTTTCATATCTTATCCTTTGTTTGGAAATCACTGGTAGTTCATTCCAGCATCAAAGAACGCAACTTGTCGATATCATCAGCCGTAAAGCCGCACGAAAGAACAAACTTCTCGATTCGTTCGTTGAGAGTAGCACCTTCATATGCGGCGAATACGGTCATCAATTCGGCCCACAACTTTTCCGGAACCTCCCTGGATTTAGAGGTCCACGTATACCGCCAGTCACGGTACAGCAAATCTTCCTTCACCCCCAGAAGCCCGTTCAGTATGCAGGCCAGAGTGCCGGTGCGATCCGCCCCAGCAATGCAATGGAACACTATGGGATAGTTCGCCTCGTTAAGGAATACCTTGAAGCATCTGGCGAACGACTTCCGACCGTAATCTTTTCCAATCCTTCCGTAATTGGTCGATTTTATATGTACCCAACGCACCTTGTCACCCAAAGGAGATCCTTTCATGTTGAACGTCTCCCCGTCATTGCGAAGGTCAAGATCCGTCTTCACGCCGAGTTTCTCCACGATCAGCTCCCTGACAGAAGGCGTGATGCGTGACGCACCGGGACCATTCCACTGTTCCTTGGGCAATGACTTTTTCGTTCCCGGCACGCGGTATGCGGCATTGTCGTTCAATCCCGCCGTTCGATAGATGCGTCCTCTTCTGACGGATCTGCCGTTCAACCCCGGCAATCCGCCGAGATCGCGGGCGTTGGGAACGCCCTTCCAGTCCACAACCCGCGCAGCAATCAAATCGTCTTTGCAAACAGCATCCGTCACGGCGGATGGATATGGAATTTCAAAATTGAACCAGGTGTTGTCGCGCCAAACTCCAAAGGAAGAGATGATTTCGCCGCCCTTGGAGGGATCTATCGTATAGCAGCGCACAACCTTTTCGGAAGGGACGAAACGGAAGATGCGTATGAATCCGGCCCCGGTATCCTGCATAACGGAACAGACAGTGTTTCCGTGCCTTCCCTTTTCGTCCACACGGGTGATCTTAATCATCCCTTGATCACCGGACACCACAAGGAACACATTCGGCAGACGCGAAGTGAACTTCTCCCAGATGTCCCTTCCCGAATTGCCTTCCTTGCCATGACATTTGGACCATTCCATGCGCCCGAGCAACGACAGATCCGGAACGGATTTTACTACTTTACTCCCTTTCACCTTCTTGCAGACATTGCGCCTGTTCTCGACTTTTATCGCACCTACATCCATATGTGTTGCCACAATGACATGACATTTCGACAGCTCCGACAGCTCTTTTTCGGCCCATTTGAGGACCGGATCCGGGGCATTGCACTCAAGACTGACCACGGCAAAACGTTCGTTACCCTGACCAAACAGACAGATAGAGTTTGCGTTGTTGCCTGAA
>JAFXEA010000416.1 GCA_017521065.1 Kiritimatiellia bacterium
CCCCAAACACGACTCTATATTCTTGAAATTGGCGAGCTCTACACAAGCGTCATACGCACTTCCTGCCGGTCCGATCTCGAAGCCTTGCCTATCGGAAAGCAAGTGTGCAGCGGATAAGGGCATGGTCGCTGAGGGACGGATCAGCCTGCACCCTGACATCTGAAATCTCGAATCCTTTGGCAAATATGTTGTCGATGCTCTGGATTGGCACTTTTGCGGGCCAGGTCTTCAGTTCACCCCAATGGGCTGCGGAAAAGCCGGCCTTCCTGAAAGGTTCATACTCCTCCGGTGCGTCTCTCCAGACTTTGTTCTCGTACACGCATGTGTTGAAGTCTCCGCCTATGACAACATAAGGCCCATCCTTGAAATCCTCGACAAGCTTTGCTATCTGACTAGCCCTGTCCTGTTCGTGCCCCGGCTTGATGTGGTTCCAGTCAAGATGTGTCATCACGAAGCACACCTCACGCCCGGCGATCTTCAGACGCGCAAATCGGTAGTACCGCTGTTGGCTGTGCCTCTCAAACTTCACCGTCCCGGTCTTGACGCACTGGGTGTCCTTCCAGTACAGAGCATTGAGACGCCCAATCCCGCTTGGCTCGACAGCCTTGCCGTCATAGTCTGCAAGTATCGTCTTATCAACGGCGAATGTGCTGTTCGTGCCGACAAAGCACTCATGCTCACAAATGCCGATCACCTTGAAATCCGCCTTGTCCAAGAACGCCTTGTATTCGACAATCTTCTTTGGAGCCTCGGATTCCGGAATTGTCGAATACCACTTCTTGCCGAGCGCGAAATGTCCGATGTTCCAAGAGGCAAACCCGAAAGATTCACCGCCAAACGAAACAAACGCCACCATCGCCGCAAGAAATGCCACTGCTGATGTCATATGCATTGCCTTCCTTCGTTCTGCCGATTGTATCATTTAAGACTGAACTTGCGTTCGACCGACATGCCGGTCATCGCCTCGGTGACGACAACTGTCCAATCCCCCACTGCATCGTTGTATGCCATCGGGAAGAAAACTTTCGCCATTCCCTTGGGTGCATCTACATTGCGCTGCATATGGAAACGGCACTCTCCGGAAGGCGACACGAACCTTACATTGAAAACCGTATCCGGGGCAACACCAGCGGCATCAAGGGCAACAGATATCTTCAACTCTTCACCTCTCTTTACCGACTCTGGAACCCCTTCAACACACAAGGAAGATGGCTTAGACTTCAGCACCGAATATACGGCGGCACCGCCTCCTCCCCATTCGACTTCAATCTGTTTGGAACGGCCAAGGTATCGCCCTGCCACGGAATCGTACACATACCCTTTGACCGGCAGCTCAAAAACATCCTTCTCAACACCCTTAGACCTACCCGGCATACGCAAAAGAACGAAAACATCCGATTCCCCTGCCACAAAGCGCATGGCCTCCCTACCGGTTTTTGAAACGATCTCTCTGCATGTCAAAACAGGCATTGCATTGGCCTTGCTGAGAACATCAAGCATTCCGGCACGCTGCGTCTCGTTCAGATCGTCAAAGTTGGAGCCTGTGACATACACCTCATCGTTGGAAAAAGGAAGCGTTTTGCGTCTGTTGCCCAGTTCATCATATTCCCCAGGAAGCTCATCGGCAACAATACGGCCCCCTGCTTTGACGAATCGGCTGAGCGCGGCAATCTCGATATCTGAAAGTGCCTTGATGCGTGGCATTATGAGCACCTTGCGGCCATCAAGAACACCGGCTGAGACCTGTTCCGGCGAAACGAAATCGAACTGGTAGAGCAGATCTTCCACGATGTACTGCGCTCCCTGACGGGAATACATGTAATCATGCAGAGGTCCTTTGTCCAAAATCTCAAATGAAGACGTCTCCTTTCCAAGGAGCGTCGCCACAAGAAGTGATTCGTGCGAATAGTAGATGGCTATATCGCGCTTCGCCCACTGTGCGGAAAGGAAGAGCTTGCCAAGGCCATCCATCAATCGCGAAGACTTGAGCGCCGATTTCAGGTCGGCAGCATCTTGCGTATAGGCAAGCGAGGGCTGTTCGAATATCCGGAAATCACGTCCGCAGGCGGAGAACCAGGTAAACCCTCCATACCGGTGGGCGGCGAACCACCACGGCATGAAACGCACCTGTGTTTTGGACATTCCGTATCCGACATAGCCCCATAGGCGCATATCGGGACGGAACGAGCGGTAAAACTCGTCGAAATTGTATATGGGGTCGCGTCCAAAGTAAACCATAGCGGTATATTCGTTCGAGAAATCCAGCCCCGTCTTCGTAAGCAGCTTCCAATAGTCATTTGCCGAAAGAGCGGTCTGCCCGAATGAGTTCGCAAGCGAAACACGGGCGGTGGGATCCTGCTTTTTCGCTTCATCACAGATCAATCCTATCGCCTCGCACCAACGGTCGGCATTGAAATTGCGCCATTCAATAAATTCGGCGAACATCCCTGTACTCCTCGCCTCTGCAATCCGTCCGGGCTTCAACTCGTCGAAACCGGAATAGGAAGTACTGTGACACGCATTGAACCTCGCGATACTGCCGTATCTGTCCGCCATCCGTCTGCGGTATTCGGCGATGTTCTCTGGATGTTCATCAAGTTCGTCGGAGGTACGGCGCAATGTGAAATTCGGTTCATCCGTCACCACGTATTGCGTAACACCGTATGGTGCGGCGCGTTTTGCCGTAGCGGACGCATAACGGCGCATCTTCTCACGCCCGCGTTTCGTGTTGATGCCGCCTATGCGCACGTTGCCTTTCTGTCCGAACGGACGGAACACCGCTCCTTCACCAAGATCGTTGCCGCCAACGGCCATCCCGTTCCGGAGCGTCTGCGCGAATCCTCCCTGCGGGACAGGAAGAACGCTCGCCCTGAACCCGACATCCTCAAGATGCCTGTCGAACTGATTGAACGTATCCCGGCTCAATGAATACATCGCACCCCAGATCGAAGGAGTGAAATCGCCATTTGTGCGCTCACGATCCCTGTCCCGGGCATACACGGGAGCAATCCTGACATCCCTCACCGCACCCTTCTGCCGCAACTGCAGCTTCACGAATCCCATGTTCGTGTAGAGGCGGCGAACAGGCACCTCAAAGCGAGAACCAGGCATAACACGACCGATCTCAATCACCCTTCCAGAAAAATCCTCCAACGTCCAGACAAGAGCACAATCCGATGCATCATTCGTCTCAACCGTAAATACGGCGCATCCATCCCCTGTCACCGACTCGACAACAGGGGCAAAGGCTGATATGCGCGGCCCAGTCCTCTCAAACGATGACGCGTCATAGTCAAGGACATTACCAGCCTTATCCTTTTTCCAGAAAGAGACAAAGTGCCGTCCCGACGTGGTAAATGCCGATTGCGCCGCCATAAGAGCGGCATTCTGATCCCTAGAGACACCTGATCTGCGGATCGTTCCTGACGCATCGACAGCCGACCATTCCACATTATTCACATCTTGCTCGTCGAAACCATCTATCCCTGCCGCACGATACATGATACGGGCAAGATACGGATCGACAAAACCGCCGAACGGAAACATTACTGTTCCGGATACCGAATGCCTAAGGCACAGCTTCAATATGCCAGTGCGCGGAGCCTTTTCGACAATTACACGCCCCTTGCCGAATTTACCTTCAGCAAGATTTGCAGGGTTAAAATCAACATCCTTCGGATTCAATATACCATATGGGAACGCGCGGGACAGCGCATCGCCGGGCGGCGTCTTTGGCGATGACAAGGCAAGAATCGACTTAAACCTTCCCGGGTACGGAGTATTGAGCATATAAAGCCCGGCGCCTGAATGAACCCCATTCGTTATGGCGGCATAAAGGCTTTCACCAATACGGGCCGCCGCCCTGGAGGGCACGACAAAAAGTTTGTATTCACTCTTTGCAAGTCGCCATTCGACTAGTTTTCTGGGGGTGTCGGTTTCGTAGATATCCTGATCCTTGCCTGTGGTCGAGAGCACGTCGACCTCAACATTCAAGCCATTGAAAAACTCCTGGATTTCCCGGATGTCCCTATCGCGATTGACCATCGCAAGCGCAAGAAGGCGATCTCGTCTGCGTCCATACGCATTGACCGGCAACGGTACGGAAGTCCCTTCAACTGGGGTTTTCCGTCCAACTCGATTGAGCGGGCGGAACTCAAGTGTTGGCAACCGCCCTTTATAAAGCCTTATGGATGCAATGTCTATGCCGCCATCTCCAGTCCGTGGATCCCATTTATAGAAGGCAAATGAGAATAGTGGATGCTTCGAAGAAACAAACGGGAAGCGATATGTACGGAACTCTTCATCAAGAAGCACCTTGTCCGCCACATGCACCCCTTCACCTATCTTGCCATCCGGCTTGCGGTACAGCTCAAGTATGTTGAGAGTGGCCTTTCCTTTAACGCCTCGAGCCTTCACCTCCATCGTATATTCGGTATCCGGTTCGTAACTGCGAGGCGAACCGCTGAGGAACAGATAAGATTCGCCTGTGGTGCGGTATATCCACTCCCCGCTCATTGGAGCCGTTTCGATACGCTCCGTGCGACCCTTGCGTCCGACCTTCCAAACGGCATCAGGGTCATTGAACTCAGGATTGTCAAATAGATTCCCGTATACAG
>JAFXEA010000417.1 GCA_017521065.1 Kiritimatiellia bacterium
ACGGCATCTTGCAGTGTGTATATGTAGGCGGCATCCATGGCTCCGGCAAAAGCACCTTCCCATATCCATTCGATCCACTCTGTTCCATCTGGCTTCATGATCTGCGTGCCTCGTGCGAGCTGGGGAATATCGGATGTATTCATCTTCCAGCTCCACGCCCACGGGACAAGCGTGGTATCCCCCATTTTCCACATGCCGAAACCCCATGTCATGCGACTGCCACGAGCCATCGTCGGCGCATCCTTGATTTCGTACACGTTGTGATTCGGGTAGCACCAGTGTTCACGTTTTCCGCTTGCCGCCTTTTCCTCCGGCGTTATGAAGAACTGATCGCAGTACACGTCAACATGTTTCGAAAGCAGTGCGTCAAGACGAGGATCCCGTTTCGACCATGACGTTACAAACGTGTTGAATCCCGCTTTTTTTGCAGATTCAAACAGCCTTGATACATATTCTCTATCCTCCACACGAGGTTCATCCGCGAGAATGACAAAAAGCTCTGGACGCCCCTCTGCCTTCCATTTCTCAAGAAAAGCCCTACCACAAACCTCTATTTCTTGGAACATGTCGTCCGGAGGCATTTCGATTGAACCTTTGACATGACTCTTCTTCATGTACTTCCGGTAAAGAATTCCACAGAAGTTGGCAAGTGCGATATAACGACGAGGCTGAGCACCACCGCAGGCCTTCCAACGCGCCTCCAGCTCATCCAAACCACGCACATAAAATCTCTTTTCTGTCCTATCATAGTCTATGTATATGGTGCCTGGGATGCTGAAACCATATTCGACAGCCTTTGCGATGTCATACCTAGCGCCAACATAAGCCGTCCTGTACTGCGAGGGATCTTGCTTGAGCCTGAAAGGAAGAACGGTCAACTCCAGTGGAATCGTTTTCACAGATGGATTTTCCTTGTGTCCAAACCTGATCACTCCACAATAACGTCCAGGTTTCGCATTTTCCGGAATCTTGATGGCAAGCACATATCTCAAAGGTTCCCCTTTGCGGAGTGCTGTTCTGGCTGCCGGAACGAGATACGCCGGACCTATCCTGTACCGACCTTTTGTCTGATAATGCACATATATGAACGGCGAATACGTAATCTGTTCCAGAGTCGCAGAGAACGGAACATCCGCAACAGCGCCGAAACCATCAATGTCACGATCAGGGTATACGGCAAAATTGAACTGAGCCCGTTCTCCTTGCGCCGCAAAACCACGAAGCGAAGACACGCGCTCGGCATTCAGCGGTTTTGTCTCCCGATATACCGGCTCCGTTATGGGACGGGAAAAAACCATGAATCCAGAACGGCGTTCTCCATCCGTAAGATCCGGTTCCGGGTTCGACTCCTGGAAAGGATGTTCGACCCAATTTGCGGGCATCACTCCAGCCGGCACCGGTTCATCGGGATACTCGGCAAGCGATGTGGTAAAGGTTGCTCCTGATGCAATGTTCAAAACTGCAAAGGACAGAAAGAACAAAGGAAAATAAATTCCAACTCTAAGGTTTATATTCATGGAAGTATGTAGACAGGACGGAATCCAACATATTCGTCAGAGGAATACAGCCAATCCTGCTGACTGTCAACATAGGAAGGACGACATTCGATTGAGCGCTGTCTGCACGATCCGCCACATGTTACACGATAGGTTGAATATCCGTCTCTGCTGGTAGTGAACCCATCGGGATCAACCGTCATCGTTTCATATCTGGATAGGGCATTGAAGAAGTCATGGCACAGTTCAGATACGTTTCCAAGCATGTCGTACAATCCCCATGCATTCGGTTCATATGATCCGACACGTGCCGTTCCTCTTGTCGTATCGTACATCACGCTTTGGCTGGTTGCCTCATCTATTGCGCCTCCGTTATCCGCATTTCGCGAAAAACGGCAGGACGCTTCGCTTACGCCCAACGCATTGGTCATGTAGGTGGAGGAATATCCATCATAGAGCGGCGTCATTGTCCCGGCCCTGCATGCGTATTCCCATTGTGCACGCGTAGGGAGAGTCAACCTCCAGTCCAAACCCGTCGCGTTTCGGAACTTTTTGAACATCTTATTGTCTCCTTCCGATGAATTGGCAATGGAAGGATCTGCATTTGGCCATTTATGGTCCATCAGGTGAAATCTCTGCACATACTCGACAGGACGTGTTTCCCAGCAATCGGGGTTTGCAAACCGAGACGGCTTGTTGCCGTTGATCTTGCGATATTGCGCCTGAGTGAACTCAAACACACCTATGTAGAAATCTGCGGTCAACATGACATGCCGAGCCATTTCAATGAAGTTGTCGGAGCCTTGCCCTCTCTCCTTGAAATGGGAAGCGCCCATGCGAAATGAACGCCCTTTTGCATGGATACGACGCATGACAAACTTGTCGGTACGGTAGACATCTGATTTAATGCCAAGAGGGAGACGATCCTCTGATGTGAAATATTCCTTGTTTTTCGAACCGTCAAGATCCAGCACCATGTAATCCGGCGGATTGTTTGTGGGCCAGACCGAAAGACGGACATCAATCGTACCCGCAATGACATCACGACCATCCCCCCACCATGCCAGTGGTGGATTCCAAACAAACGACTTCACAGCCCCGTCGTCCTGAACAACCCTGTTAACGTCACCGGACATCGACAACTGATGACCAGCCGCAATCGGGAATCCATTGGTGAAAACTTCCGCCGTAACAATGGCATCGCCGCCAGAGAGCGAATACGAAACCCTTAGCGGTTTCTGCGCCCAGATCTGCGACACCTCCACGTCAGAAACCGAAGGTGCGGCAAATGCAGGAACAGATGCTGCAAGTGAAGCTAACGCGAAAAACATTTTCATATACTACCCCTTTCCCCTTTACCGTACAGTAACCCTACCGCCATATGGTACGCACCTCAAGGTCGAGGAACCCTCCGCCGTGGATGGTGCGCCAGCCGATGACACGAGAGGTGTCGCAAGCGGAACGCTTTCGGACAAGGAGCCCTCTATGACAACGTCATCGTTCACAAGAGTATAACACATGCGAGCGCCTGTCGAGCTGCTGGAAGTCCATATCTGCTCCCTTGATCGCGAAGAGGTACGACAACCTACAGCAGCGCTTGAGAAACTTCCGCCACGTATTACACGATGCGACGTGGGGTTGTTGTGCGGAGCCGTTTCGCAGAACTTAGGACCGAGCGGATCCACAGAAATCTCATCGGTGAAATTTGTATAAGATCCATAGCAGTCAAGGCACATCTCGGCGACATTGCCTAGCATGTCGTACAAACCCCAGTCGTTAGGCTCATATGTACCGACGCGTGCGGTACCGCTGTTTGTGCTGCAGCCGTAATCGACCGTGGTACTTTCAACAGTATATTTGTACCGCGCAAGTTTCGAAAGATTCGCGTCTTCTCCAGTTACTGACAAAAGCTCATTCCCGTCATACAAAGCGTTTGTACATCCTGCGCGGCAGGCGAACTCCCACTGAGCTTCTGTAGGAAGATCAAAGTAATAATTCAAACCAGATCGATTTCGCATGGTTCCCGTCACTTTCCAGCTTTCACAATTATGCCTGACTGACGGATCGGAACTCGTAGGATCGGTGTTTTCATGATAACGATCCGCAAAATTCGTGTATTCAGCAGGACGTGTTGCCCAATGGAGACTGTTCGTGAATTTACTGGCATTCGGAGATCCAGCTCTTGCAACCTCCATCTGGTATTGTGTAACCTCGAATACTCCCATGTAGTAATCATGGGTCAGCTTGACTTTATGCTGTTTCTCCATGTTTGCGCCATATGTTGTGGAGGTGTCGCGTCCCAACTCACTTTCTGGAGACCCCATATTCCAAACAACATTCCTTGCGGGGATCCGCCGCATAAGCATCTGCTCCATTCTCCATTTGTCGGAGTCGATACCTTCCGGAAGGCAATCAGAGTCGGGATAGTAGAAATGGCACTTGCCGCCGGACAAGTCAATTGCCCAATAGTCGGGCGGTGAATTCGTAGGCCAGGCCTTCACAACAGCACGGAAGCACCCGGCATCAAGCGAAACGCCTGGCAGATCGAAATCCGGAATCCATACGGCTTTGCGATTCGTTCCGTCTGACAGCATGCGGTTTACATCTCCCGCGAGAGAACGGCAATGCCTGCCACCTATCGACACCCAACCTTCATCCGCATTTGCTGTGGCATTGGTCTGGAGGTCTATAGTAACTATGGCTTCGCTTACGGAATCAACGTCTTTTACAAGGTCGTATTCTATCGACACGACACGGGTATCCGGATTCTGAGACACACTCACATTCGAAACAGACGGAACTGATACGGCCGATGCCGCCACACAAGACATGGCTACGCAACCAATCATGAGGACATTTCGCATAACTCCTCCTGTACGATAAGTGTGTAATGATTACAAGGCGCAAGTCTCATCGCTTGCGCCTTGATTGAACCATCAATTATTTGTAGAGTTCGTTCATCAGCTTGAGCTGACCTGCGATGAGGTCATCAGCAACGGAAGGCCCGAACGGAGATGTCGCCGATTCGTAGCCGCCCGTCTTGTAGGCATCGGAGAACGGGAAGTATCCGCGGCTTCCGTTGGAGAGGCAGGTGAGCATCGTCATCTTGAACGGAGACTCCTTTTTCACCCTCTTGCCGATGTCGTTGAACGGCTCGCCCGGAAACGCGCCGAAGGCGACCGACTTGCCGACGGAAATGCCCCAAAGCGGAAGATCATGGAAATCGGCATGCTTTGACATGTTGATGATGCGGCGGGCGCGGGCAACCTCGGTCGTAAGCTCCATTCCCTTCCAGGGGAGCTCCGCGTCCTTGCCGGCCTGATGCATGGCCCACACCTTTTCCGCCCATGCGAGATTCTTTTCATCATCGGCCTTCGCCTTGTTGGCGGGAACACGGACATCGAGTGTAGCGAAACGGACCTCTCCGACCTCGAGCGGAATGCATTTCATCCAGACGGAGAGCGCAAATCCGGCAAGCACGTTCGCCATGTGCCACGCGTGATCGTAACCACGATCCACATCGTCAAAATCGCGCTTGAGACCATTGCGTTCGCCCGGACGCGGCATCACATTCACGTGGTTCACGTCGCCCTGCGTACCGTTGAGCACCATGCAGCGGGTCTTGCCGAGCGTCGCCGCCTCAAACACCGTGCGTGTGAGACCCGGCCAGTCTGCTGTGAGCGTCTCGTTGCCGACAACGTCAGGATGAGTCTGGAAGTTGATGATGCAGATCGGCTTGTCGCCTTCGCAGTCGATGCGGAGAACCTGCACCTCCTCATCCGGCGGCGGACCATAGGGTTTGACGATATCAGGATTGTTCACACCGGGATTCGTACGCACCTTGCCGTCCTTCATAAGATAGCGACGGCCAAAGGAAATGCGCTTCGCGACGGAACGCTGGTAGGACATCTTCGCCGGCTTGAGGTTAGCAAGGGCATTCACGGCGGCATCCGCAACGCGGGTGATGGCCATGCGCCTGTAGATGTCCGAGATGTCATCCTCGCCGCGGCCTATCGATGACGCACCCATCTTCTGCTTCATGGCAAGATGACCGCCGTCATGCGTGTGGGAGGCATGAAGAATGATTGCGTTGCGGTCGAGACCTGTCGCCTTCACAACGGCGTTACGCATATCATCGGCGACAGCATCGGATATCGCCTCAGTATCCAACTGCATGACAACAGCTTTAGTCTTGCCATCGGAGAGAGCAACACACACGACCTCCAGAGGGTCGAGCACTTCCTTTGCCCGGCGATCCTTATAGTATCCCGGCATGAACACGCCAAGCGGCGGCGTGATATCGGTTTTGGCGTAGCCCGCCATGAACTCTCCCGCGAAGACCGTCACGGCTCCAGCGAGAACGACTGTCATTGTCAGCATTTTTTTCATGATGTTTCCTGTTGTATGTTGTTCAATCCTTGAAGATCTCATCGTAGAACGGCGTCCAGTAGCTTATCACCTGCGTGGCGCCAGCCCTGAATATCGCATAGAGCGATTCTCGCGCAGCAGGATAGAGATCGCAGTATCCTGCCTTTGCCGCCGCTTGGATCATTGAATACTCCCCTGACACGTTGTAAGCCATGACCGGCAGAAGCGTACGTGAACGAACTTTTGAAATCAGGTCGAGATACCACAGCGCCGGCTTTACCATAAGAGCGTCAGCGCCTTCCTCCTCATCAACGACAGATTCGCGCAACGCCGTGTCGGGATCGCGGTAGGAGGCCTGATAGCCCTGCCTGTCGCCCTTCGACGGCGCAGAGTTCTCGGCATCGCGGAACGGACCGTACATGGTGGACGCAAACTTGGTCGAGTACGAGATGAGAAGCGTCTTGGTGACCCCTTCCTCGTCCAACGCCGCACGGATTGCGGCAATCTGCCCGTCCATCATGGCACTCGGAGCGACACCGTCCGCCCCGGCCCTGGCATGGCTCACTGCCACACGCGCAAGCATCTCGCAGGCTGCGTCATTGTCGATATCCCCTTCCGGATCGTGCGGACCGCAATGTCCATGGCATGTGTACGCGCAAAGGCAGACGTCCGTGAACACCACCAGATCGGGGAATGCCCGTTTGAGAGCGGGGATCGCCCTTTGCACAACGCCCCCCATGTCTGCGGCGGCAGAGCCGATCTCATCCTTCTCGCCTTCGGTCTGCCCAAAAAGCAGAACATTCTTGACCCCTTGCGGAAACTCTGCGACAAGCCTATCCACCGACCAGCGGAACTGTCCGGGCATTGAAGGTATCTCCTCCTTGCGACCTTCGCCTTCAACAAGGAATACAGGCCATATGAACCTGTCCCGCGACGGCTTGTCCATCGCGAACATGTTCCGTATGGCCTCTGTACGCCTTAATCTTCTCAACCGCACCATATTTAATTCGATTCAGTAACCTAATTGTTTTACAAAGACATCATTATACCACGATTCAGTTTCTTTTGCCATTTGCAGATGGCCGCAAATCTCCTTGCTTGCAGAACAGGACGATTTCATGCTTGAATTTTACCGGCGACGCATTTCACTCAAGCGGACACACTTTTGTCTTGGACACATCATCCCCAAGACGCGCCGAAATTCCCCTTCGGGTCTCCGCCGTTGACCACCGGCCGTCCCGCTCAACCGCCAGGCCAGGATAGACCGCAACCGGGATCGAGGTTTTCCTCGCCGCCCAACGGCAGGGAATCGCATCTGGAGCCTTGCCGTTCTCGACCCAATTGACAAGTATTTCACGCAATGCCCTGCCGCCCGGCGCGCCTGTTATTATGCGCCCTTTGCCGCCACCAGGGGCACATCCAGGCACGCAGAACAGCCGGAAATATTCTTTGGTCTTTTCCAGGCCGCCGTCAGCCTCGACCACCCGTTCATAATAATCCACAATAAGCTCAGGAGGTATCGTCTGGTCTTCCCAGCCAGCCGTCATAATCAGCTTGCCGCCGCGCTTGCGAAATGCAGAAAGGTCGCTCGCGCAGGCGTTGAACGTAGGAGCATATTCACGCATGAACCCCAACATTTCCTTTTCGCCGACCTGCCCCCACTTCGATTCACCGATGCCTAATGTCATCAGGTAAGCGCGCAGATATACGATTCCCATCTTGTTCATACGTGGCACAAGATACGATCCGGGAGCGAAACCGTTGAACACGCATTTTCCATCAATGAAAAGCGGCCGGTGAATCGCCTTAAGCCGCGCCAATTTACCGTCTTTCACCAAAGAGGGACATCTCTCCGCCGCCAACATCAGATACCTGTCAATATCCTTCTCCGAAAAACGCGCGTCCGCAAGCGCGTTGCCGGCATACGGTTTTGGGTCTGTTTTGCGCTTGAACTCAACGGCTGCATCCGCCACCACCCGCATTTCATTGGTCGTGAACAGAAGCCGTCCGCTTGAATCATGCGTCTGACGGTACAGATGCCAACTTCCAATCTCCACCGCCATCGCATTGTTGTCAGGTAGATTGGCGATGATCCCGTCATAATCAGCAGGGAAACGTATCGCCTCGCTCATCGCCTGCCGCCCGCCTGTGGAACCTCCGTAGAAATAGTTCCGGCGCGGCTCCTTGCCGAAAAACGCCTTGACTATCCGCTTGCCGTACACCGTCATCATATGCGTAGCCCGCCAATCGAAATCGCGCCTCGCCGCATCCGTCCACCTATCCGGCGGACACTTACCGCCATTCGTCAGCCTCGAAGTGCCGAGGTCTGTCGTCACCACGGCATCGCCATATGCTGCAAAACCACGCAACCGCGGAATTGCACCGGCATAGCCGCTGTTTCCTCGCCCCCAGAACGTGCCGTTCCACTTTTCGGGGAGCGGAAGTTCCGCCCGGCAACGGATGAAACTTCCCGCCTCCGGCTTGAGCGTAAAATCTATCCGCACAAAACCATTGGAAGGCACGGGGATGTCATCCTCCGCTATCGCCCGGAACATCCAAAGCGGATCCTTGCCTGTGGCATCTTCCTTTGCATGAAACCCGGTTTTGCCGATGGACAATACTTCATCGGCAAGCGCTTTCACCCGCTCAAGCCTCTCTGGAATCGTGTTTGCCGCCCATGTCGGCGCAAGGAATGCAAGCGCAACGGCCAAAAACAGCGGACGATTCATTTCACATTGCTCCGCTTCGATGCCTTTATGCCGCCGGGCAGATTGACAAGCGGAAGGTCCTGATTGTCGGGATAAAGGTCTTCGCCCTGGTCATCTTCGGGATAAAGCGAACTGCGAAGCGCAAACAGTGCATCCTGCGAAGATATCACCATGCGCAACGTCTCGCGGGCGAGAAACTTCTGGAGCTGAGGCTCGTATCCGCCAGCCGCAACCTGATTGGCGGTAGAGAAATATCCAAGATAGTCGGTGGCGCAGTAGGCGATGAACGTACGGCGGTAAGGGCTGTGCCACTTGATTTCAAGACCAAGCTCATTGGCGAATTCCCCTGGCACCCCTACGAACGCCACGTCACCGATCGATACGCACTGAATCTCAATCGGCAACGTGTCGTTTTCATAGGCCTTGCGCCAACGGGCTTTAAGCTTGGCGTCGATCGTTTCGATACGTCCTCCGACAAGCGGCTTTGACATCAAGAACCGCTGTGCATTACGCTGAATGTCGATCAGGTCGGCAAGCGTCGCTTCCGCCAGATTTTCGCCAACACGACGTGCGGCACGGGTCCCCAACTCATCCCCTTTCGGCACAAGATCGCCACAGGCTCCCATCACGAACATCGCCCTCGCCCCGGTTTCGGCCTCGATGTACCGGCGATAGAATCCCGGGAAGTCGCTGGTGATGCGCAAGCCGCCATGCCCTGGTGCATGGCTTGCGAGAGGATGCGCAACATAGTTGCCAAGCACAAAAAGCGGCGCTCGGGTCTTGGGCTCGAACAGCGCAAGCGTGCCCAGCTCCTTGTCGGCGCTGCCCGTGGCAATCTTGTGGAGCGTGCGCCGGTGCGCAATGAAACTGGCATGATTGTCGGCGGTCGTGAAACGACGGTTGCGGTTTTCGTCGCGGAACGACGAATAGAACCCGACATACACCTCCTGCCATCCGGGATTCTTCGTGAAGTCACGGATGGCCTCTGCGACCGCATTGTCGAAAAACGCCAGATAGCGCGTGTCTGGATGGTTGGGATCCTCCGGGAACTGATACCCGGACGTGCTCTTCTTCGCCGACTTGCGGTACATTCCGGTATGAGGCCCTCCATGCGTATGCGTGCAGGAGACAAGCACATTCGCCTCCTTCACATCCAACGCCCGGGCGGCCAAGGAGTTCCGCAGCGGTTCGATGCAGGAAAGAGAGCAGGGGGCACAGCAGGTGTGCAGCAAAACAGAGTTCATAAGGCCCCTCATTTCTGTAATGATTCTAAAACAATGACAGTTTAACATAAACTGCAAAGAAAACCAAGAATAAAATTACTTCACAAATCTTAACGAGTTTTTTATGGAATGTTCATAATTTCGTTATGGAACCTAACGGATGGGGAAGCGTATATTAAAAAATAATGTGTAAATATGTATCCAGTGGTCAGAGGTCTGTCCGCGTGTGAAGTGAATGGAGGCATCCCCCTTGAAAGTTGGTTTGGACGTTGGCTCT
>JAFXEA010000418.1 GCA_017521065.1 Kiritimatiellia bacterium
CGGAACTCGTGTCCCCGCCAAGCAGAACCACCTTTGAACCGCAGGCGCTTCGATCCGCAATCACGGCCGTTTTTATCACGAAATGCGAAATTAACGGCAACAATGCCACGGCGCACCGCCAGATATCCGTTAAGCGCTTCGCTGCCGCACGTCGCAATGGCAGCGGCATCTGAAGCCGCATACGAAAGCACGGCACCTGCCGCCAGCCGCAGCGCATACGAACCATGATGCGTGTCTCCCGTAATCCGTTCTACATTTCCGCGCACAACATGCCAGCAATCGATAAAATCAGGGGTGAGATCGGCCTCTTCGAAACTGCCGTTCAGCAGTTGCGTTTCATTCGTCTCGTCGCGGCAGTCAGCCATCGATGCGTCAAGCTTCACGCCGCGCACAAGCCCTTCCCCGCCTTTCGTCACGAACTTGCATTTCACAGCCTTGAAAGGAACTCTCACGACCTTATGGAGACGGAACAGCTTCTCCGAGCTTTTGCCGCCGGAGGAAAGTACGCGTTCCTCCCCGCACGGCTTGCCGTCGGCATCGGTATAGCGCAGATTGACGGACAGCTTCTGCGCCGAATTCGTCACCAAAAACTGCGCCGACACATGGTACCAGCCGCCCGGTGACACCGCCATGCCGTCCATGCCAAAGCTGGCTGTGGCGAATACCGCCAAAGCGCATAAGGCGACAATCATTGCAAGTCTATTCTTGGTCATATCGTCCTTAAATTGTATACGCGCTAATTGCAAACCCACCTTCCGGGTAATCCAATCCCAATAGCCGCACAAAAACCGCCGGCAATCTGCCGCACCGAATTTCCGCGCCGCCACCGATCGAAAACCTCGACTTCTTGAATTCACGTTTCTGCATTTGGTCGTAAATTATATAACAAGTAGAACAAGAAAATCAATAGCTAAAATTTATTATAGATATTACCCCAGTAAAAGCCATTTTCCGTATTACGTTCGATAGTGAAATTTGATATCTTATTTCCATTGTTACTCCTATCGTCTGCAATGGGTTACTTTGCAACAGACAACCACCAGAAAGAAACATTACCATCCCGAAGTTCTCGCTTGCGTACACCACCGCCGAGACGCCCAGTGACACAGTAACGCCGCCCATGCCGGAGCTGGGTGTGGCGAATGCCGCCTAAGCACACAGGGTTACAGGTATTGCAAATCTATTCATGGTACACCTGAATGAGTCCGATCCGGTCCGTATGAAGCTGCCCCGCAAAATGGAGTGCATCATGGATCTGACGAACGACAACATTATCGCTCACGACACGGATTCCTTCACGGTTGATCCAGGGTCGAAAGGCTCATGCCTGTTCCAAATGCAATAACCTTCGATACGTTCTGTATGACTAATGAGTTGGCCGAAGCCGAAGAACAAACCGCGAAACCGCTTCACACATTGCTACGTCCAGCAGGTTTAGGCAGGCTCCAGGTCCGCTTCTGGAATGGAGTGGAAATCTCTTTGCCACGAGCGCCAAAACTGCCGCACGGACGGGCTGTGAATCGACAAGAGACCCCGGTCGGCACTTCGCTCCTATCAAAGCAGCACTGCACGGGAAATACTGAATCCGCCTTTTCGTCCCAAGTATACCGCTGGGAGAATACGCGCTTTTCCCTGTATACGCGAACAACATCATCCCCTACAACCTCGACAGAAACGGAATAATCGTTGGCGCGAGGCGTGGTTGAAGTCGACGAGGCCACAGGAAACTCCACGCAGTAGAGTTCCCGCTCCTTGCCAACCCTGTCTTTACCCTTCACACATGACACCTTAATCTTGGCATCAGACGGAAACTCAGGCGCAACTTCGTTCTTGGCACGGTTGGCAAATGAATACGGACTCGATCCAGGAACAGGGAACGGTATGACCCAATCAGGTCCAAGCGATGCGTTATTGACAAGCTCTCTGCGGGAAATCACAATCGCACGCTCATGAACCGTTATGAAAAGAGCATGTTTCGATGAACCGGACATCCTGATGGAAGACATGGACGGAATCGGATCGGTGAACGGCCTGTCGTTAAGCGCCATTCCGTTCTCACGTCCGGCAAGGGTCGTCGTGTAGCTTAGCGAAGGTACCTGTACGCATGTGAACCCGCCTTGCCATATTGCCCTTTCCTCCGTGCAGGACAGATGATTATGTCCACACAATGCAATGCAATTCGGATACTTCGACGAAAACACGTCTGACGTTGAAGTTCCATCGTCCTGTCCCCAGAAGAACGGACCACCTACAGTGTTCTTCGGAACGCGATGCTGCGAGTAGAAGAACGGACGGTTCGCATCCAGACCGGCCTTCTCCAGAAACTCTGCAAGTCCTGGAACGTTGTTTCCGGCCTTGTTCGTCGGCTCACCCTTGGTGAAGTGGGAAAGGATAAAGTCAAATCCCTTGACCGTTTTCTTGACTATCGGTGCCCACTCCTCCTGAAAACAGTTTTCCCAGGCGGCTTTGCGATCGATAAGCCCAAGCACAATCTTCTTGACCTCTTCTTCATCAGGATAAGCCTCTACGCATGGCTTGCAATGCCGATAGGTGTAGCCGCTCGTGTCATGATCGCCGTAGTGCATAAGGTTCGCTATCGGATGGCCATCCGACCGTCGTCCTCTCGGAAATACCTTGAACCAGGTATCGGCGACTGCTTGAGCTGCGGAACAACGCCCCAGTCAGTAAGATCACCGCACGCAACGACGCCATCCGCCTTCCATTCATCAAACGCACGCAGTGCCTTCTCAAACGGACGGCAGCTCGCCTCCCCGATGATATGAATGTCGCTCAATGCGCCGAAACGCATCAGCTCTTTGCCCAATCCGCGACTGCGCACATCATCCATCGCTTTAGTGGGCGTACAGACTGAGGCAAAAGCGCCACCTGTACATCCTATAAAATCACGTCTGTTGATAGCCATGGGAAATTCCTTTCTTTACTATTGAAAATCTCAGCGGAACGCCCCGCTTTCAGCCAAATCGCCGATGCGACGACGGATCGCACGTATCTTTTCTGGATCGGTCTCGAACTTGGTAAGATCCGGCACCAGTTCACGGGAAAGCATGTCCACACGCTCAAACCCCACCTTCCCGGCGGCGATCTGAAGCCATTCCCAATCCTCCTCGCCATCACGGACGTTTGCCAAACGAATTGAAGGAAGCACATTGTTCTTGCCGGGATAGAGGAACACTCCATCACCCGGACAACCTGTGACAGGCCATGAGATATGGTATTGTTCAATTTTCCACTCCGGCGAGAAGGTATCGTATTCATCCAGATATCCCAACGGATCTGTATGCGGTC
>JAFXEA010000419.1 GCA_017521065.1 Kiritimatiellia bacterium
ATGATTCTTCCTTCAATCTCCTTCCGTCCTCCGGCAACGATCGCCGATGCGGTTGAATACTTCAAGCAGGCGTCGCGCGACTTTGACCGTCCCGACATTCCGATTGACCAGCGTGGTTTCAACTTCGTGCTTGACCTTGGCAAGCAGCTGGTTGCTCAGGGTGGCGAAGCTACCCCTGCTGCCGACTCCGGTAACGATTTTGCAGCTTCCGCTGCTGCTACCGATGATGCGTCTGCCGGCGCAGCCCCTGGTGGGATGCCTGTCATTCCCGCTATCGCGGCTAACAATGTTTCGCTTTGGGATGCCCTCAAGCTTGTCTGCCGCGTCACGAAGTTCAAGTTCGTGATTGAGGAAGGTCCTGTTGTGATGGTGATGCCTGAGGGCATGACCACCGAAGCTCTAGTGACGCGCACGTATGACGTTACTGAGAACTTCGCCGAGCGCATGAGCGGTGCGGCTGAGGATGTTCAGGACATGGCTGGCGGATTTGGCGGCGGAAACAAGAGCAGCAGCGAAGAGGCTTCCGCCGACAGTCAGGAGGCAAGCTGGAAGAAGTTCTTCACGCTCATGGGCGTCAAGTGGGCCGAAGGTTCGAGCATCGTGTATCTCAAGACCATCGGCAAGCTCCGCGTCACAAACACGAAGGATCAGCTTGCTGTCATCGAAGCTGCTCTTGCGGGTGAACTCGGCGCCACTCCGAAGCTCATTGAAATCGAGGCCCGCTTTGTTGAAGTTGCTCAGGAGGATCTCAACTCGCTCGGTTTCGAATGGCTTCTCAATTCCGACTATTCGCTCTCCATGAACGGTAAGCTTGGAAAGCTTCTCGGCATCAAGGGCGGTAAGTGGGGAGAAAATGCAGGTTCTACGATTCATACGCAAAACTCCACCACTTATGAGGCAGGCCGTGATGGAAAGGTGGAGAAAGGTACGCTCGACTACAACAATACCCTTCAGAAAACCTTGACGGACACCACGTATATTGGTGACCATACCGGGAAGAACTGGACACGAAATGGCACGGGTTCAAGGCGTAACATTGGCATTACGGGGGATCCTTCCACCTATCAGAGCGGTATGCGCTATCTCAACACGCAGGGCAACCACATTGCTGGCGAGGGCAAGTCGATTAACGACCAGTTCATGCGCGTGAACGCGTTCCTCGGCAATGCCGATCTCTCGATGATTCTCCATATGCTCTCGCAGCGTAGCGATACGGATCTCCTCTCCGCGCCTAAGGTGCTGACGGGACCCGGCAAGGAAGCTACCATGAAGGTTGTCACGGAGTACATCTATCCTACCGAGTATGACGTGCAGCTCACGGCTTCCGGTGGTGGTTCGTCGGGTTCCTCTTCGTCGGGCGGTGGCTCTTCTGAAATCCTTGCTGTTGTCGAGCCTGAGAACTTCACGATGCGCGAAGTTGGTGTCATCCTTCAGGTTACGCCTGAGCTTTCGCAGGGTGGTCAGCTCATCAACCTTCACCTCCACCCGCAGGTCGTTTCTGATCCTACGTGGAAGAACTACGGTATGCGCATTCCGAAGTCCTCCAACTCCCAGTACGATACCTTCGGCTCCGTCTCGGCTATTTTGTCATCGCTTGGCGAAATCCTCGGAACGGGCATTGATGAGTACAAGGATATGGTGGTCAATTCTGCAATGACCTCTATCGATCAGATCAACAACAGCGATGGTGCGCTTTCCTATTACGACGCTCCGATGGAGCAGCCGTTCTTCAAGACGCGCTCTATTGAGACTGATATCACAATCGCCAATGGCGCGACTGTTGTGATGGGTGGTCTTATCACCGAAGAGCGCAAGTCGATGGAAGATAAGATTCCTTACCTTGGTGATATTCCGTGGATCGGACGCTTCTTCCGTAGCCGCAGTGAATGGAGCAACAAGCGCAACCTTCTGATCTTCGTGACTGCACGTCTCGTGGATCCGATGGGCCGCCAGATCTCCATGGGTGTGACGGAGGCTGCTGAGGCTCCTGAGGCCAAGGTCACCCCTGCGCCTGAAGGTTGATAATGGTTGTTGTTGAATAGAGATAACAACTTTGCTTCCGGCATCGGCCTTGGCCGGTGCCGTGTGGCATTGAAAGAGAGAATGAATGAAAATCGTAAAGTTGATAGTGTGTCTGTCGGTGATTTCGGCAATATGCGCCGGAGTTCTCGCTGGCATCAATGTAGTCACTAAGGAGACCATCGCTAAGATCCGCGAGAAGCAGACGCTTGATGCTGCCGCAGAGGTGATGCCTTCTGCTGTTGACAAATCAAAGGTTGAGCAGGTCGCTACCGGCATTTTCGCCGGAAAAGATGCCACTGGAAAGATTGCCGGCTACGCAATCGTGGGGACAGACCCTTCTGGCTACGGCGGAGAGATCGTTCTCATGGTCGGTTTCACCCCTGACTTCAAGATTTCGACATACAAGAAGCTGGTCGCTTCTGAGACCCCTGGCCTCGGCACGAATCTGTCGAGTCCGGCTTTTATGAAGCAGTTTGAGGGTATGGACGCATCCAAGCCGATCTCCGTCAAGAAGGATGGCGGGAGGATCGATGCGATAACGTCCGCGACAATAACTTCACGCGCCGTGTGTGGTGCGATCAATGACGCCAAAAAGAAAATGGAAGGAATACAGAAATGAAACTGAACCGCAGAGGATTTCTCAAGGGTGTATCGTTCGCCGCGGCGCCGCTCGTGCTTCCGGGCTGCACCGCGTTGACGTTCTCGTCGAACGAGAAGATTCGCGTGGCCGTCATCGGTCTTGGCCGAATCGCAACGTCGTTCGAAATTCCGTGTGTGCTCAATCGTCCTGATCTTGCCCGCATTGTTGCGGTCTGTGATCTTGATTCCCGTCGTGTTGATTTTGCAAAGTCCAACATTGAGAAGGCCTATCGCGAGAAGGGTTTAGCCGGCTATACTGTCGATACCTACAGCGACTACAAGGCTGTCTGCGCCCGCAAGGATGTCGATGCCGTTATGCTTTGCCTTCCCGATTTCTGGCATGCGCTTGTTGCGTCCACCGCGATCTGCTCAGGTAAGGCCGTGTGGCTCCAGAAGCCGTTCACCCAGACGATCAAGGAAGGACGTCTCCTTGCAAATCTCGCCAAGAAGTACAGCACCGTCATGCAAGTCGGTTCGCAGCAGCGCAGCTGGAACCAGTTCCAGGGTGTGTGCGAAGCTGTGCAGAACGGTGTAATCGGCAAGGTGAAGAGCGTTCAGGTCGGCATTGGTCTTGATAAGGCTGGCGGCATCGCGGCGGCGGAGCCTGTTCCTGCTACATTCGACTACGCAACGTGGCTTGGTCCGACGGATCCGACCGTCCCCTACAACTGGACTCGATGCCATACGCAGGATCTCAAGAAGATCACCTCGCGTCCAGGCTGGATTCAGCTCGCCCCGTACGGTTGGGGCATGATCACGAACTGGGGAGCACACCACCTCGACATTGCCCGTTGGGGGCTTGGTGCAGTCGGCCCGGAGGGCGTGTGCGGAACCTGCGAGTGGATGGATATGTCCGGCGGCAAGCTCTGGAACGTCCACACGACCTACGATCTCCACTATTCGTTCAACGGCGGCAAGACGGATGTCCATGTGTGCAACAAGTACCAGAATGGCGTCAAGTTCATCGGTGAGAACGGCGACTGGCTCTTCTGCACCCGTGGTGCGGTCAAGGTCACGGCGTCCGATCCCGACGTGCCGGTGCGTCCTGGCCGTCTTGGTCCGATGGCCGCCTCGAGGCCTTCGCTCCTTCCCAAGCTCAAGCCGATGAAGGGACCGGCCACGCAGAACCATGTGGACAACTGGCTAGAGGCCGTGAAGGCGAACGATCCTTCCATGACCGTGACAAACGCCCTTGGCGGTCATCTCTCCACCGCGATGTGTTCGCTCGGACAGATGTGCATGGAGCTTGGACGCGGCAAGTCCTCGTTCTCCCTCAAGTGGGATGCCGCCAAGGAGATGACCGGCAACGCCTCCGCCGATGCGCTGATGAAGCCGTTCGCCCGTGACAAGTACGATCTCAAGGTGAACCTCAAGGAGTTCGGCCTTGACTTCGATGAAGTGATGAAGGGTTGAGCATCTTGAGCAGAGACCGTTCATACGATTTCATGTACGCCGCGCAGGCTACCGAGATTCTCCATCCGCCAAGCAGGGCGCTGGAGACTTTCGGCACGACCTGCGTGAACTACCATCTGCTCGCCGAGCTTGAGGACTATCCCGGAAAGATTCGTGTCCGGGAGGGTAGACTTCAGGCGAGCAAGCCCGAAATCATCACTCCGGAACGCTATGTGAAGGAGGAGTTTGAGGGCTTTGGTGAGATGGCGCAGCAGTACTATGATTTCCTTAAGCAGAACGAGGATGCTCTCAAGATTCTCAAGTATGGTTACCGTCTGAAGCAGGAGTCTTTTTCTGAGCAGATAATAACCGATACGATGGAGGCTGTCGCCGAGCGTGTCATCAATGACGTCAAGTCCGGCAACAAGCCGTTCGACACCGTGATAAAGGGAGTGGACGATCCGTGGGACGTGTGTCTCATGCAGTTCTTCTGGATCCACACGAATGCTTCCGTCTCGCACAATATGCGTGACTTCAAGAATGCGGGGATGTTCAAATGACAAAGCGCACGAAGATAATTGCGATAGCGAACCAGAAGGGCGGGGTCGGCAAGACCACTACGGTCGTGAATCTCGCCGCCGCACTGGCCCGCAGAAGTCGCACCGTGCTTGTGGTCGATCTCGATCCTCAGGCCAACGCGACCGGTGGACTGGGGCTGGAGAAGACGGACGGTTCGTCCATCTATCCGGTTCTCCTTGGCGAAGCGGAGATCGCGGATGTCATTCAGCCAACGGCGTACGACAATCTGAATATCATTCCGTCCGAGGTGGATCTTGCCGGTGCGGAGATTGAGATCGCTCGCCGTGAAGATCATCTCTCGGTTATCCGTGATGCTCTTGCGCCTGTGCGCGAATCCGGAGTGTTTGATTACATACTTCTCGACTGCCCGCCGTCGCTTGGCATTGTGATGACCTCGTCGCTTGCGGCGGCAGACGGTGTTCTTGTCCCGATGCAGGCGGAGTTTCTTGCGATGGAGGGGCTTGGCCTCATCACGAATCTTCTCGAGCAGCTCCGCGCAGGCGCGAATCCTGATCTGGAGCTGAACGGTATCCTTCTCACGATGGTGAACATGGTCGCCACGCAGACGAAGGATGTTATCGCGATGGTCAAGGAGAGGTTCGGTGATCGTGTGTATCAAACCACGATTCCGCGCAACGTGCGCACAAGCGAGGCGCCGAGCTACGGACAGCCGGTCATCCACTACGATCCAACCTGCAAGGGTGCGGTTGCGTACAGGGCGTTCGCGAAGGAGTTCATCGCACGCACCCCCACCCGTTTCAATGAAGCTGATGCGATGCAGGAGACGAATCCTGGAATAGCTAAAACTGTTGATAATCCTGTCGCAGACGAGGTTGTTTCCGCCCCCGCGGAAAGCGGATCTCCTGTTGTTGCTGAATCTGTGATCCAAGAACCTGAGGCCAATCATGACCAAGTCTCTTGAGGATTACATTGAAGTCGTGTATGTGCTGATACACGAGAAGAACCGTGCGCGTGTGCGCGATATCGCCACGGCGCTCAAGGTCAAGATGCCGAGCGTTGTGAAGGGCATCTCTGAACTGAAGAAGCTTGAGCTGGTGACGCAGGAACCGTATGGCGATGTTGAGCTTACGGCGAAGGGCCGTCGGATTGCGACGATGATTCTCAATCGACACAACAAAATCCGCGAGTTTCTGATGCTGCTTGGTGTGTCGAAGCGCATTGCAGACAAGGATGCGTGCCAGATGGAGCATATCCTGTCCGTCGAGACGATGGACCGCATCCGCGATTTTCTCAGAAAGGCAACAGAG
>JAFXEA010000420.1 GCA_017521065.1 Kiritimatiellia bacterium
ACCCAAGAAATGAAAAAGCCCCCGAAGATCTTCTGCAGCTTCTGCGGACGCCACTCGAATGAAGTTCTTGTGATTCCTGGCCCCAGCGAAGCCAACATCTGCGTTGACTGTGCCAAGCAGATTGTCGAAATAATCAATGAGGCAGAAGCCACCGAGGCGGAGGAGAAGAAAAAAACGCTTCCCGCTCTTGGCCCTGTTCCGAATCCAAAGGAAATTAAGAATTTTCTCGACAAGTACGTGATCGGACACGACGAGACGAAGAAGGTTCTCTCTGTCGCCGTGCACAACCACTATCGCCGTCTTGAACAGAAAGAGAAGGGCGAGAAGTGTACGAATCCCGAGTTTGAGGATGTCGAGATTGAGAAGTCGAACATTCTTCTCATCGGCCCTACGGGTACGGGCAAGACGCTCTTCGCCAAGACCCTCGCGCGGATGCTGAAGGTTCCATACGCAATAGGCGACGCGACCACGCTCACGGAAGCGGGCTATGTCGGCGAGGATGTCGAGAACCTTGTCCGCTATCTGCTCCAGAATGCGGGCGGCGATGTCGAGCTTGCGAAGCGCGGCATCATCTATGTGGACGAGATCGACAAGATCGCCTCCAAGACGGACAACGTCTCTATAACGCGTGACGTTTCCGGCGAAGGCGTTCAGCAGGCGCTTCTCAAGATCATCGAAGGAACGGTGTGCCGCATCCCTCCGAAGGGAGGCCGCAAGCATCCCGATCAGGAGTATATCGAGGTCGATACCTCCAATATCCTTTTCATCTGCGGCGGCGCGTTCGTCGGTCTTGACCGCATTGTCGGCGACCGTACCGGACGCAAGGTTATCGGTTATGGCGCGGAAAACGAGGATGCCGGTGAAAAGACTGAAGGTGTCTCCGCGAAGGATGTGCGCCCGGAAGATCTCGTGAAGTTCGGTCTCATTCCGGAATTCACCGGACGTCTCCCAGTGTTCACTTCTATGTCAGAGCTGACGGAGGATCAGCTTGTTCAGGTGCTCACCGAACCGAAGAACTGTCTTGTGAAACAGTACCGCAAGCTTCTTGCGATGGACGGCGTGGATCTTGAGTTCGAGAAGGAGGCACTTCGTGAAATGGCGAAGGACGCAATCGTCCGTAGGACCGGTGCGCGCGGCCTTCGCGCCGCGATGGAGCGTGTGATGACGGATGTCATGTACGAGGCTTCCGGCGGGAAGTCCGGCAAGAAGGTCAAGATCACGGCGGCAATGGTCAGGGAGAAACTTAAGTGACGATCACTCTGCTCAAATCAAAGCTGCATCGCATCAAGGTCACTGAGGCGAAGCTCGACTACACCGGTTCGCTTACCATTGATGAAGATCTGATGGATGCGGTCGGCATGTACAACTACGAGAAGCTTCTCGTGGCCAATGTCGACAACGGCGAGCGTTTCGAGACGTATGCCATGCGCGGTCCACGCGGTTCGGGCGTATGCTGCCTGAACGGTGCGGCGGCGCACAAGGGGAAGGTCGGCGATCTGCTAATCGTCATGACTTGGGCGCAGGTTGCCGAAGAGGAGGCCAAGACGTTCGTTCCGAAGGTCGGCATCATCGGCGAATGTAACCGTCTTGTCTGATTGTATCCTTGATGTTGCGCATGAAGTTCAGAATGTGCTATAATTTAACGCGTTTTTGCCGAATGGATACGGTGAAGACAATTTTAACAACAGCAAACAGAGGTGTATTATCGCTACGTTCACTCGCGTAAACTACAAGATCCGCGTGCCGTCGGTGCGCGTTCTTGACGCAAACGGTCAGATGCTCGGCATTATGCCGACGAATCAGGCACAGCGCATGGCTGAAAGCCAGGGGCTCGATTTGGTGGAGATTACCCCCAACGCCCAACCGCCCGTGTGTAAGATCATGGACTACGGAAAATTTCGTTACGAGGAATCCATCAAGGCTAAGCAGCAGCGCAAGGCCCAGAAGACTACGCAGGTGAAGGAGATCAAGTTCCATCCCGGTACGGACATTGGAGACCTGAAGCACAAGCTGCGTCAGATCCGCCAGTTCCTCGGAGAGGGGCACAAGGTGCGTCTTTCGCTCCAGTTCCGTGGACGCGAGAATGCCCACCGTGACATCGGTGAGGACAAGATTGCCGAAGTGCTGAGCATGATTCAGGACGAGTGCTTCGTCGAGCAGGCACCGCGCACAGATGGACGCGTCCATAGCTGCCTTATCGGGCCGCCTCGCGCCAAGAAGGGTGGTGGACAGTCTGCGGCAAAGTCGGCCATCACTGTTGGTGCCGCCCCTGCCGCCAAGTCAGGCAACGAGCCGCCGCCGAACGGGATACACATCAAGATCGGTTAAGTCGATCAATAAAGACCGCTGTCAATGACGGCGGTCTTGCGCATTTCACATGAGAATTGGTTTCGGATACGATTCGCACCGCTTTGAGGTCTGCGCTTCAGGCTCGTCAGAGCCTTCGCTATCGCAGAAGCTGGGTGGGGTGTTCGTCCCTGAATGTCCAAAGCTTAAAGGACATTCCGATGCGGATGTGCTTATCCATGCGGTGATTGATGCACTTCTCGGCGCCACGGCGCTTGGAGACATTGGATCTCACTTCCCCGACACCGATCCTTGTTGGAAGGATGCGGATTCCGCGAAGCTGCTCAGCACCGTGATGGATGAGATCACCCGGACTGGATACGCCGTCGGAAATGTCGATGTTACACTGATATGCGAGAGACCGAAACTGCGTCCTCATGTGGATGCGATACGTTCGCGTCTTGCGGAACTACTCCGTGTTCCTGTCGGATCCGTATCGGTCAAGGGGAAGACGAACGAGGGGATGGACGCGACGGGCGAAGGTGTTGGAATAGCCGTGCATGCTGTCGCGTCAGTGGAATCGGCGAAAGGCTGACATGTTATGAATGTGACGATCTTGATTCCGTCATATGAACCGGAAGAGAGGCTGGTCAGCTATGTGGACGATCTTGCCTCTCGCGGTTTCGGGCGTATTGTGGTCGTGGACGACGGTTCAGGCGAGACGTACCGTGGGATATTCGACAGGCTGCGGGAAAAGCCGTTCTGTACCGTGCTTCATCACGATGTCAACAAAGGGAAGGGAGCGGCTCTCAAGACTGGGTATGCATATATCCATGAACGTATGTCAGATGCCGCAGGTGTCGTGACGGCTGATGCCGACGGACAGCATTCTCCCGATGATTGCGTCCGGATGGCAGAGGCTCTCGTCAAGGACGAGGATAGCGTGATTATCGGAACCAGGGATTTCTCACTCGGCAAGGTTCCGTTCCGCTCTTGGATCGGAAACCGCTGGTCGTCATTTACGTTTGCGCTTGTTCTTGGACGGTGGCTTCCTGATACGCAGACAGGGCTTCGGGCTTTCCCCATGGGGCTGCTTCCGTTGCAGATGTCCGTGCAGGGAGAACGGTACGAGTATGAGATGGGTGTGCTCATGACAATGGTGCGAAAGGGCATAACCTTGAAGACTCTGCCAATACGCACGATCTATGAAAACGGAAATTCATGTTCCCATTTCAATCC
>JAFXEA010000038.1 GCA_017521065.1 Kiritimatiellia bacterium
CTGCATGAAAAAATTTGATACCAAAGTACAGCATCTGAAATATAAGGTTCTTCGTGAAGTGGCACGTCAGGCATGGGCGGGAACGCTTCTGGAAAATGTCCTCGATATTCCGAAGATAATCGTACCCAATACCACACCCACGATGCGCTGCTGTGTGTACAAGGAACGTGCTATTCTCGCAGAACGTGTTAAACTCGCTATGGGCGGCAATGCAGAAGATCCGAATGTCATTCAGGTCATCGACATTGCCTGTGACGAATGCCCGGCCGCAGGGTATGAAGTTACCGATTCCTGCCGCGGATGCCTGGCACATCGCTGTGAGGATGTCTGCAAGCGCGGTGCAATCTGGTTTGACAACGATCACGTAGCCCATATTGATAAAAGCAAATGTGTGGAATGCGGACAGTGTGCCAAGGTCTGCCCGTATTTCGCAATAGTAAACCGCAGCCGTCCCTGCCAGAATGCCTGCAAGGTCAAGGCAATTTCCATTACGGAAAACAACGCGGCAGCAATCGACAAGACGAAGTGCATCCAGTGCGGCGCGTGTGTTTATCAGTGCCCGTTCGGTGCAATTACGGACCGCTCCTACATTCTGAATGTGATCGACATGATTCAGAAGAGCGATGATAACAAGAATTACAAGGTCTATGCTGTTGTCGCACCTTCGATTTCGAGCCAGTTCACCTACGCGAAACTCGGACAGGTGATCAGCGGTCTGAAGAAACTCGGATTCTACACAGTCATCGAAGCGGCACTCGGTGCCGATATGGTGGCGATGGCGGAATCCCGCGAACTTGCCGAAAAGGGTATGCTGACCAGTTCCTGCTGTCCGGCATTCGTGGCTTATATCAAGTCTGCGTTCCCCAAACTTCTTCCCCTTGTTTCGCATAATCCGTCCCCGATGGCTGCTCTTGCACAGTATATCAAAGAAAATGATCCGCAGTCCCGCGTTGTGTTCATCGGTCCCTGTACCGCGAAGAAAGCGGAGGCACAGCTTGAGAAAGTCAAGCCGTATGTGGATGCAGTGATGACGTTCGAAGAACTGCAGGCACTGTACGACAGCCGCGATATTGACATTACCACCTTACCGGAAGATGTCCTCGATAATGCTTCCTATTTCGGACGTATCTTTGCACGTTCCGGCGGTCTTTCCGATGCAGTGGCACAGGCAATGAAGGAACAGAACATCGACTTTGCTCTCAAGGCAGTTCCCTGTGATGGTATTGAAGCCTGCCGTACAGCTCTGCTGAAAGCGAGCAAGAACCTTCTTGACGGCAACTTCATTGAAGGTATGGCATGTATCGGCGGCTGTATCGGCGGTGCAGGCTGCCTGACTCACGGCGAAAAGAACAAAGCAGAGGTCGATAAATACGGCAAGGAAGCAATGGAAAAAACGATCAGCGATGCTGTATCGGTTCTGAAATAGACAGCGACATACGAATATCACATATTAACAACAAGGAGTAAATATTATGGCAAAGGTTACTATTATTGGTGCCGGCAGCGTCGGCTCTACAATTGCATTCGCCATGGCGAGCGGCGGTTATGTTTCTGAAATCGTTATGATCGACATTAACGAAGAAAAAGCGCTCGGCGAAGCTCTCGACATTCGTCAGGGAGTACCGTTCTGTCCCCCTGTGTCTATTTATGCAGGATCCTACCGTGATGCCGCAAACTCTGATATTGTGGTACTGACTTCCGGTCTTGCACGTAAACCCGGTCAGACAAGACTTGATCTTGCCCAGGCAAACGTGAACATCATGAAATCCATTATTCCTCAGGTTACCGCATATGCTCCGGATGCAACCTATGTAATCGTTTCCAATCCCGTTGATATCATTACTTATGTCTGGAACAAGCTGTCCGGGCTTCCGGAAAAGAAGATCATCGGTTCCGGTACCATTCTCGACACAGCACGTCTCCGCGCAAGAATCTCCGAATATTACGACATTAACCAGCAGAACGTGCACGCTTATGTATTCGGCGAACACGGCGACTCTTCCTTTGTACCGTGGTCTCTTGCGAATATTTCCAATGTACCGATTGCGGAATACCCCAAGGTCGTAAAAGCGGAAAATGCACTGTTCCCGCCCATGAATTTCAAGGAAGTGGAAGAATATATGCGCAAGTCCGGCGGACGTGTCATTCAGAGAAAGGGCGCAACCTTCTATGCGGTATCCCTGTCCGTCTGCCATATCTGCAAGAGCCTTATCAACGGTATGGATACGACGATGACGGTTTCCACCATGATGCACGGTGAATACGGCATCGAAGATGTATGTCTCAGCACTCTGAATATCGTAGGTCGTGATGGCATCAACGGCAGAATTCTTCTCCCTCTGACGGATGAAGAAACCGCACTTCTTCACAAGAGTGCAGATTGCCTTAAGGAGATCATCAGCAATATCCAGATTTAAGGAGCAGGACATACTATGGAATATCGCATTGAACACGACTCGATGGGCGAAGTAAAAGTCCCTGCGGACAAGTACTGGGCAGCCCAGACCGAACGCAGC
>JAFXEA010000421.1 GCA_017521065.1 Kiritimatiellia bacterium
ATGCCGCAATGCGCCCACGGTAGCGGCGCACCGCCTTGCGCAGCGCATCGCAATACCGTTCGGGGAAATCCGCATCGGTTTTCGCGGGGCTCTTGCTTGACATGCTGAACAGCATGCATATCGACAGCCTGTTCGACTCGCATATGTCCACTATTCGGTCGTAGCCCGAAAAATCTACCTTCCCGTTCCTTGCGATGAACTTCCACGCCATCTGCTCCCGAAGCCATTTTATGCCGGCGTCCTTCGCGGAAGCCGCGAGCTTCTCCATCTGACGGAATGACTTCTGCGAGCTTCCCCAACGGTGCAGATATGTACCCGTGCCCCACGGAAGTTCCGGCCTCGCCAAGGGCGGGAGGCTAAGGGGCGAAACGGGCGCCGTCCAGGCCGGCGCTTCGTGTTCGAACGAACGACCTGAATGCGAGAATCTGACATCGCAGAAAACGGCATTGCGGCCTTCCGGCGGAGGCGGATACGGAAGCGAGGCCCTCCACACGCCACCTGACGGTACGGACGGAACGGTTGCCGTCTTTTCCGAAATGACACCGCCGTCCCAATCCGTCCAGCATACGTCGATTCTGCCGCCGGCGAAAGCTCCGTTCGGAGTCTTGACCTCAAGATTGAGCTTCTCCGGCGGCACAGGGCTCTCCACCTTCGCGGAAATCTTGAGAACAGGCGCGGGATGAGGCGGAGCCTCGCGAAACTCCACGTTCTTCACCAACACCTCACCGGATATCGCACTATCCTTTCCTCCCAGCACCAAAATCTGGAAATTGCGAATGGGATGGTGAACGATTCCGTCCTTCGCGCCTCCGAAATGAAGAGTCCACCGCCCTTCGACTGCCACCTCGTGACGGACCCACTCCTGCGAATACTGGGCGATGTTCTTCTGGAACGTCTGCCCGGTGGCATCGGTCATGCGCACCGCCATCTTGCGACGGTAAGGTCGCTTTAGGTCATAGACGATCCGGTCCACCTTTCCGGTACTGACATATTTCCACGTATGCGAAAAGAAACCGTACTCCGGCGGTCTGATGAAATCGAAATCAATCGAAACAATTTCCCCCGACAATCCCGCCAGAGAGAACACAGATGACACGATCGCAAACAGAAAAAACTTGTGCATACGGTATCCTTGACTCATCACTTGATTACGACAACCAGACCGGGCGGAACCAACTCGATAGTGCCATCATCAAGCACCCTTATGTTCCTGGCTCGCGAAGATCCGCCGTTTATGGACAATTCCCACTTTTCGACGTTTTTGAGCCCCGTGCAATTCCTGAAATCGACTGGAATCGACTGAATGCCGCTACCCATTCCATCTCCTTCGACAGCGAGAGAGCCTTCCTCCGGCATCGCGAATCCCTCAATCGTGCCGTTTCCGCTCTTGGACAGCACCAGCGAGCGCAAAAGCACATTCCCTTCCGAACGCAGCGTCGCGCCCTGAACCACCTTGACAGGCATATCCAGAGACGCCACACCATTCGTGGAGAACCCGCGCATCGGGAATCCGACATGATCCTTGAGTGTATAGCTGCTGCCGTTAGCCGATACCAGATCAGCACTTTGGTTCGCATACCAGCGCACGTCCTCCCCGGGGATTTCAAGACTATTGTTTTCTGCCGCCAACTCCCAATTCACACCGTCCACACTTCCTTCGATCGCTATGGCGGTCACATAACGAGAAATGACGGCGTTATTGGAGTTTGTGCCATAGCAACATGCCAAATCGAATGATGCCGCCGCATTTGCACTCTCTGGAAGGCGTTCAACCATCTTGAACCAATATTTCGGCGTATCCATTCTGCAGAAAGGCCAAACATTAGCGGTCAATTCCAATCCTCCCCACAATCCATTTCTGCTACCTGCACCACCCTCGAAAAGCTCCGAAAGGTTGTGGCCCGACGGCATGGTAAAGCATGTAGACTCCCTTGCTACACTTCCATATGGCATCGTATGGAAAGCGCTCGTCTGTTCAACATACGCGATACCTTTGTCCAAGCGTACTCCATCCTTGTCAAACAAGGCGAATTCCTCCATTCTGAGCGCCGGAACATTAGGCCAGGTATCATTCACCATATCCGCATACCGTGCGCAAAATCTGCCTTTCTCCTTTACAATCCAGCGAAACCATGTATATGGGCGATTCGTAGCACAGAATGTAAGCGAACCTTCCTTTACCAAAAGCGGACCCGTAAAATCAATGCCACCCGAAATTTTAATCTTACCCGAACCTTCCTTCGTCACGGCAAGAGGATGTTTGCCGTCTGAGATGCCTCCGAGCCAAACATATTCGTCTGTACGAGCCGTATCTATAACCAATTCGGAACCCGCTGTTTCGGCAAAAAATCCGCTAAAGGAATACGTGCCGCTCCCGGAAACCCTGAACCGTCCTTTGCCTTTCACCGCAACGGGGCGCGTCGAACACACACCTCCATCTGATCCGGTAAACTCCATTGTGGCAGTATCGTATCTCTCGGAGCCGAGGAGAAATGCATACGGCACACGGTGGTTTTCAAGATTGCGCCCTACTTTGTAATTGGGATCCGTCAGATTGTCCGAAGCTCCGAGAGCGCTCGGTTCGCCACGTTCCGCGATGGAATCATATCGCAAAACACCTTCCTCTATCGAATACACACCGCCTCCAGTGCGGTTGCCGTTGTGCGCCATGCGCCATGTTCCGGAACCGCGCTTTATGATGTTTATGGGGAAAAGAATGCCGTCATCGGTTGCATCCTTGATCACGCCGCTCATCACGCACTCGTTCCTGTTCGTACCCATGATCATCAATCTGCGCGATTTTGTCGCCTTGTCGTTGTAATCAGGCTGTTTCCAGGTGCCTGTCCATTCGAGTCCGCCGTAGGGGCCTCCATTTATGAATGACGGACTCTGCAGATTCCCCGAATCTGTCATATAGAAATTTTTATCGCAGGTTTCACCGCTGCCCATGTATACGAACCCACCGCCAAAATCACCTGTCTCGATCGTATTGGCTGCACCGATAGAGGATGGTTGCCCTGCCATGCCAAGCCTGTTCACATACAGGATGCCGCCAGGTGCGACGGCGGAGAGAAAATTTTCATAATTCAGGCGCATC
>JAFXEA010000422.1 GCA_017521065.1 Kiritimatiellia bacterium
GAGCGTCTCGAGAAGATGGGACGGCAAGAAAGCCTCTGCCTTGGCGCGAATATCGTCTGGCACGCCATAGAACGCGCCTGCCACCGCGCCGCAGATTGCCGCGATGGTGTCCGAGTCGCCGCCGATTGAGACGGCATTGCGTATGGCATCTTCGAAAGAGGTCGACTCCATGAAAGCCTCGATTGCCTGCGGAACCGAACCTTGGCATGAAACGTCGAATTCATAGCCCGGGCGGATTTCATCAAGCGTGAAGTCGAGCGAGTAGTAATCTTGAAAGATGACCGACTTGATTTCCCCCTTGGACTTGCCGTTTCGCGCAAGGAATGTGGCGACAGCCGTCGCCTCCGCGCCTTTTATGCCTTCGGGATGGTTGTGCGTGACCTCGGTGACGGCGCGGGACATCGCCTTAACCTCGTCGATCGTCCGCCCAGCCCAGCCACATGCGCTCACGCGCATCGCCGCGCCGTTCCCCCAGCTGTTGTACGGTCCCATCGTTTCATCCTGCAGCCACACTTCAAACGTTCCACCATACCCGGCAAGCGGATACATCTTGCCGAATTCGCGCATTGATGCCACCGCAAGTTGCGAAAGATCCTGATACGTCAGCGATTCCATCTCTTTCCAGAGAAGAATTGCCTTTGCAATTGCCAACGTCATCACGCTGTCGTCAGAATACGTTGACGAATCCAGCATCGCTTTCAAGTCTTCATCGCCGATTCCGTTCAGCTTGTCGCACGAAACAAACAATTCAAATTCTTTCGACTTATGATTGTCGAACTCGAACCGCGACCCCGCGATGTCTCCTACAATTGCACCTATCATAGCTTCTCCTTTTTGTTGTCTAAGTGTATATAGCAACACCCGTGCCAACAACATTTGGGCGGCGAAAGACGTATTCTGCGCCATTCCGCCGCCCAAAACTTTACCTGCTATTCAAAAATTGACTACACCACCGGATCACCGCAGAAGTCGCGGTGGCCACACGACGAGCGGTTCAAGCATCGTGATATCCCCTTGGATACTCTTGATCATTTCATCCCCATGATCTGCTCTGAGAATAGTTTTGCTTCGTTCGCGATAGCTTCCGCCACATACCACAACATTGCTTCGCCGGCATCCTTGGCTATTGGTACATCACCATAAGATGCCTTGGCATCTGCGAAAATACCATTGTCGGCATAGGTCGTCAGCCATTTGGCCTCTGGCAGATACTCGCATACGAGGCGATCTTCTTTCTTGATGCAGGTCGTTAGCCTGGTGGCCAAGTCCGAATCGCTCACTTCGCCAATGCCGAAGGTGAGGATTGCCTCCGCCTTCATTCCTTTGCAGTACTTCACAAACTCATCGACATGGAACCAACACTCCATAGTGTGCTTTTCGCCTAGAAAATTGTGAGTAATGCTGTCATACGCAGACTGCCTGCGCCCCTTTTTGAAGAACAGTCCCGAATCCAGTTCTGCGCGAATTACACGAGAGGCAAAAGGAGTCGGGTTCTTCCGCAACATCCAATAGACTTCGTAGCTCAGATTAGGAGGGTCGAGCAGAGGATTCTGTTCCCGTAGAACGCTTCTGACATCCCAGAGCGCTCGCTGGAGATCGCCCAGGGCATTGCCTGTCATTTCTGATATCCCTTCGCCGCCCATGACCTTGTCAATATCCTCAAGAGTCTCCGTGGCATGATCCCACAGTTTGCCAGGGCCCTTCTCATTCAGCAATTTGCTGAAAGCGTTAGCCGTTATCAGGCGGACATCGCGATTATCAGAATGCTCGCCGAACATTCCTTCCAGCAAATCGACGTAACACTTTAGCGAGTTTACAAGGTTCCCCGAACCGTACCCTACATTCGGCAAGACATCCTCGCGCAGCCACGGCAAAATCAGATCGCGGTAGGAGTATGTCAACAAATGCCCGGCAAGATCATGGCCGCCCTCGAACCTAATGCCTAAGCTACCAAGCGAATCTGCCGACGGCGACGCAAACGCATTCATCGGCGGCAGATACAAGACATGGATAGCACTCTCCGCAAAGCCCATGTTCTTGACACCTTCCCAATAATCGCAAATCTGCGACGGCTGGTCAGATGCGCCACGGCATTTGTTCTCTATAATGAGAGCAAAATCTTTGGCAGTGATGAGTATGTCGATCGGTCGCTTGCTACCGTTGGCTTCAATCGATTTCTCGCATTCCACATTCAGGTCGCCATTGATTGAAATGGCTTTGTTGAAGACTCGGCCTAGAAAATTCTTCAAGTGTATTTTCTGCCCCTGTTCCCTTCGGTTGAGCAGATACCCCAAGATCGCCGAATGGCGATACTCCTTGAGGTTCGCCATCTCAAAGAGATTCTTGTCTGCTTCCGCTTGCTCCGAGCAAAGCGTAGCACTCATGTCAAGCAACCTGTCGATTTGGGTCTTGTTCATTTTTGATTTCCTTGATTTTGAGTTAAGAATTAATTATACGCGCCCGTTGCGAATCTCATTCAGATAGTAGGACGCCCGCTCATAACCTTCCGCCAATGCTGCGCCGTAGAACCTTGCCGCCGCCGGCACGTCTTTTCTCCAGCCGATGCCGACGCCGAGGCAGAACGCGGCAAAGCAGAGCTCGTCCGGCTCAAAGCCGTCAGTTTGTTTGTTCATTTTATGTCCTCTCTTCTTTTGATGTTATTATAGCAAAATCCGCACTTTAATGGTGGTTTTTTTTCTTAACTCATTTTCCTTGTGAATTGAAAAGTCAGAAGCACTATTGCAACGCCAGATGGACACATGTAGCATCTGGCGTTGCAAACACAAGCTTCGCAAGACTCGATTTTACAGGGTTTTCTGGGCAACCCGACTTTTGCGGGCCTGTCCGAGGCCGAAAAGGCCGATTTCGGGCAAAGCTCCGCCATGCGGACCAAGGCCCCTGCGTTTGATTTGCAACTTCAGGTGGACACCCTCCCACGAGGACCGTGTCACGGGTTCGCCGGCACGCCTGCCGCCCTCCGGGCTCAGGCCGTCATA
>JAFXEA010000423.1 GCA_017521065.1 Kiritimatiellia bacterium
AGAACCTTCAGCGCCTCGAAGCCCTCACGGTCCGCAAGCATCAGCTCCGCAAGTGCCGCAGCCGAAACCCCATCGCGCGGATCGGCCTCGACAAGCGCCTCGACGAGCGCACGGGCTCGGGCCGGCTGCCCATGACGGACGAATAGCCAAGCGGCGGTAAGAAGGAACTGACGCTCTTCAGCTTTCATGAAAAGCCACCTCCCTGCCGCAACTTACGCGCGGCATCAGGTTCAAACGCTGTCAAAGCCGTTTCGTTCATGCTAAGCCCTGTTGTCGTTGCCAGTCCCGCCACACCACACGGCTGACATAAGACAACACCTCCTCAACTCCGCAAATTATATCAAAATATCCGTCCTGCACATGAGCGCATATCAACTTTCTGCTTTTGGCTTTTGGCCGTCCTTGCCTTCCTTGCCAAAGAAATGCGATGGAGATGGCGGAGTCATGATATAATCCTCAACATCGATTTCACATAAAAGGAAGAATCAAGATGGGAACACACGCCGACAGGGCCGTAAAGCTTTTTGAAGAAGGATGCTCATGTTCGCAGGCCGTATTCACCGCATATGCGGAGGATTTCGGGATCGATCGAGCGACAGCCATGAAGATGTCCGTAGCGCTTGGCGCTGGCGTCGGCCGGATGCGAGAGGCTTGCGGCGCGGTTACCGGCATGGCGCTTGTAGCAGGTCTCAAATACGGCAACACGGATCCTGCCGACACAGAGTCAAAATCAAAGGCGCTTGAAGCGGCAAGAACACTCGCCGAGAAGTTCAAGGCCGAAAACGGCTCGATCGTGTGCAAGGAACTGCTCGGCCTTGAACCTGTACGCGGGAAGTCCGAAATGATCACAAAGAAGCCTCCGTGCAAGGAGCTTGTCCGCATGGCGGCAGAACTGCTTGAAACACTCTGATTGCGGCAACCTCGCCGCAAGATTATGCCCTAATGCAAACGATGCTAAACACTAGAACTTACGATGCTTCGCCCTAATGTCCGCAAATATCACGCACCCCTTGCTTCCCTGTACACCCAAAAATGTTTTCAGACAGGATTAACGGGATTTACAGGATTACAGCGCGACCTATCACACGGAGGCACGAAGACACGGAAAGGAAAATTGCAGCCGATCATAAATCACCATCTTGCAGGCGGCTTCCGGCGATTTCTGATGCACTTATCCACGGATTCGCCATAATTTCTTTTACGACATTTATTACGACATCGGATGTTTTTATACCGACATTTATACCGACATCATGTCGGTATAAATTTTTGACCGCTTCCGCCTTTTACGAACCATATTCGTGCCCAATACGCAAATACTTGTTTTTCAATTCCAGTTCGTATCCAAACAGCAACACTTTAAAAACTCTTCCAGCGGTAATGGTGTTTTATCAACATTAAACTTCCTGTTCTCATAATTCGCGTCAACCTAGTCGCCCATTGCCTGAACCTGACACCCAATATGGAATTCACCCAATATCCAACCGAGATAATTGCATCACGATTGTAGAGACAAAACTTACGGAATACTTTTCGGCGGTCTTCCATCTGAACTACCAAGGAATCCTCGGTAGTTGCATTCTTATCCAGTTCTCCGTAAGAATATGTGTTCTTGAAATGTAAGCCGACATTGTCAGTAGAACAACCGAACAACATCGCCATTTGACCTTGTGTCAGCCACGCGGTCTCGTTTTCAAGGCGCACGTCCAGCCGAACGGCTTCATTCAGCCGATAGACAACAATCTGGTTTTTACAAGTCCCATGCAATCATCTCACAAAAGTTAAATAGCACCTGCACTTAGAACCGGCAATGGGAAACCCATACGATAAAATGCAATAAACTCTCCCATCTGAGCAACTTCCAACCTCTCCTGTTCAATCGGCGAACGCACCCCGTCGAATTTTACATCAGCACCCCGCGCCTCCGGATAGATGATGACACATGGCACGACCGCAGAATTCTGTATCTCATCTTCTTGCATTCCGAGCTTCTTCAAGACCTTGCGATCCCGCGCATAACCCGCAAGCTGTCGAATGTCATCCACATCAAACAATCCTGCGCCGTATTTGGGTTTATACTTGGTATCCAGTATCAACGGATGCTCCTCGTCAACATACAGGAAATCCGGCTTGCCCGTTGTCACATTAGCCTGATAGAGGATCTTTTGCCCATACGCCTTTCTCAACACGCCAAGGACATAGTGCTCATAGAGCAAGGACATGTCAATCCAAAACACCGGGATCGCATGCTTTTCCGCAGATGCTCGGTCAATGCTGTTGTCATAACGCCGGAGAATCATCTTCGCCAGCTTTACGGCCTCCTCATATTCCCGGTAGAGCTTATTCCGCTTGCAACGACGCACTTCCCAGAGTTCAACCCGGTCATCGACCTCTGCAAACGCGGCAAGACAGCCATTGAGCCGTCCTTGAAGCAAGACCGCGCTTTGCTGTCTCTGATCCAGCATCCTGCCGACAATCCGCTCCACAAACAGCAACGCCCGTTTGATCAACCGATTCTCGCATGTATTCACCGAAAGCTCGGAGTATCTGCAAAATACACGATCCGCCCGTCCAATGATGATATTCCGCCGGAAGTTCTGCAAGAAGCCGATCCGCCCGCGAACGCGCGACAAATCACCCTCCTGTTGTACATAGTCACGCTTCAACCCCCGATTAACGATACGCCTGACTATTCCCACAAAATGAACAGCCAGCAATGGTGTCAGGATGTTCTGCAGTGTCGCATCCCTGATCGGCGGTACGGTGAAATCAATATCGTAAATCTTTCCCAACCCATCGGCGCATCCTTCTTCAGTGTCGAAGCACCGCATTAACATGGCCGGCCAGTCAATCTCTTCCATCCCGGCCTTGGGCGCAACCACCAAGGCCCGTTCATCATCCATCCATTCCGCACCAATCCTATAATAGGCCGAATACTCCCCCAGCTGCCCTTCGGACGAGACCGCCCACTTGAACAAGTTTTTGTTCCTGAATGTTTCCGTCCAGCAGTCGGGACGGAAACACTCAGGCAATCGGTCGTGTTCTTGTATCCGGTGGACTTCCATATTACCCAGCCGTCTCTGCAGGAGTCGGCGGAACGAAGAGCTCACGCCACGCCACACCACATCTTTCCAGTTCGGTCGACGCGACCGCCAGCAAACCATCCTTCGCATATTCACGGATCAGCGGTAGCACCTCGTACTCGATCTTCAGCTTAAGGCTATCCTCATCAGATGCCATGAAGTAGCTGTGTCCGACCATCAGGTCCTCAATGTCCAGATCGTCGGCATTGTGTTCCCCGATGAACTTCAGGACATCATCAAACACCGCGACAGCCTTCTCGCCCAGTGTTGAATCCTCATACGCCCTCCGCACCGCCTCACGGTCAGACTTCAGCGTCACGAACGCAAAGCGGCGGCGGACCGCATAATCGAGTGTCACCGCACTTCGATCCGTTGTATTCATCGTCCCGATGATATAGACCTCGCCCGGGACGAAAAAATCTTCCTTGGAATACGGTAGCATCACTGTCAGGGGGTGCACCGCATCGCTCCGTTTATCGGCCTCCAGCAAAGAAATCAGCTCGCCGAAAATTCGAGCGACATTCCCACGGTTGATTTCGTCGATAATCAGCACGACCGGACGAGATCGCCCCTGTAGCTCATCGCGATATTCAGCCTTAACCGCATTGATAAATGCCTGTGCATACTGCCGCCAGTTATTTTCCTCACCCTCACCCAACGCTTGCAACTTCACCTTCTCAATATTGATAGGCGATGGCACATATTCTTCATCTTCGCCAGCCTCAGACACCGTACTCCTGATGCTGATGGTCGCGTTGCCCTCTTTCCACCAAGCATAAAGGTTCGATCGGCCCGTAACCGTCGGAATCACCTTTTTATTGGAGAACCCCTTGATGGATTGTAGATACTTGTCGATGCATCTGACAATATCGACACTCTCTGAAACAGACTTGCAGACATTCTTGAAAATCCCGTCCTCGACGGAATACCCAACCTGTCCATCCTCCACTTGCGGCTTGATCCCCTC
>JAFXEA010000424.1 GCA_017521065.1 Kiritimatiellia bacterium
GATCAAGCACACCCGCTCCGATGCGACGGACCTTCTCCTCTTCACCGACAGTGAACTCGACAAGGCTCCACGCCGTCTGAGTCCACGGACGCCCCTTCCTGTCGCCATCCCATACAGCCGTCACGAGCATCTTGTGGCTTCCGTCCGGGGCCCAGTTGAAGTGGCTGCCCTGCCACGCGTCACGAAAGCAACGGCGCAGATCCGTTCCATCCCGGTTGACGGTGAAACTCGTGGTCTCCCAGTAAGAAGCCTGATGCGTGACCTTGTTGAACCAATTGACCGAGCGCGCAAGGAAGAATATCTTCTTTCCGTCCTTCGAGATTACGGTATGGCAATAGTATGCAAGAGGATGTCCGGGCTTGCCCGGATGTATCTTGGTCTTCGGCATCAATGAACGTCCGGCGGATACGGGAAGGATAAGCTTCGTTTCGCCAGTCTTGAGATCCATCGTCCAAAGGCCGTCCTTCTCAGGCCACTCCTCATCCTCCAGAGGATCCTGTCCTGGACCGGCATAGCCATAATCCGGACGCGTCAAGGAGAGGCGGGCATAGTTCAGCGACACCGCCCATGTGCGATCCTCCGAAACCGCAGACACAGGCATCGGAAGAACGCGTTCCTTCTTCGTGCGCCAGTTCATGATTACCGTCTTGAATTTCCCGTCACGGACGTCGTTGAATAGAATCTCATCGTCATTCATCCAGTGCACCATCGCCGCCTCCTGGAAGTTCCAGCAGGCGGTAGTCGTGATCGGGATGAACCTGTTTCCGTCCTCAAGGTCAACAAAACCTATGGTGCAACGCTCGTCAGCCTCAGGCAGCCGACCGTTGAGCTCCGTTTCGAGGACGCTGAGGTAGCGTTTGTTCGGACTCCATGAGTCGATGGCAAAATAGCTTGCGAGAAGATGGTCTTTAGGACCTTCCGTAACGCGGCGCGGCTCACTCCATTTCGGAAACGGAGCGAGCTCCTCCGCCATCGCACCGTTTGCCGGAAGCAATGCCGCCGTCATGACGAAAAACACAACAGCAGAAGCCAACGTATTCCCATTGAACCATGCCAACGCACTTTCATTACATCGACTTCTGCCGAAATGTGTTTTATCCATAGCCATCTTCTCCTCCTATATTGAACTCGCTCACGCGATATGGAATATCAGGAATACTTGATCTTCATTTCGAGGCTTTGCACCTCGGCAGTCGTCGGACGTCCGCAGCTGTCGAAGCGTACGCCCACCGACTCCGGAGTGACGCCACATGCAAACTTCGACTCCATGCCCTCGATCTTGATAGTTCCGTCCACATCCATCGTGACTATGGCATGGATCGGATCAACCCACGAGATGAACGGCACCTTGCCGCCGACCTTAGACTTAAGCTGGTTGGCCTCAAGGTATTCCTTGGTGTATTTGCCGTGCGCACGGGAGGTTCCGATCCAATCGAAGTTCGCTGAATTCAGATCAAAGTACACAACCTTGTTCAATGTGCGGATGTAATCGCGATGGTGATGACCATTGATAGCCATGCGAACCTTGCCCGGCACCTTGCGGTTTGCGTCGTCAAATATCTTCAGCACGTCGCGGTAGTTGTGGCAGGCGTTGCCGGTCGGACGCTCGAAGCTCTGATGCGAGAACACGATGCACGGATAGGGAGAATTCTCGATCGTCTCCCTGAGCCACACCAACTGCTCCGGCGGCACGACACCGATGATATCGCCGGCGGCGGAATTCTTCTTGAAATAGTTGCCCTTCGAATAATGGACGATCTTTCCGTTTCCATACTGGATATGGTTGGGATCCACAATAACGAATCTGAAGCCGTTGCGGTCGAAGAAGTAGTGTCCGCATTCCATGCGGTACGCCTTCAGCGTCTCCTCGTGAGGATTGCCGTCGTCGTCATGGTTACCGATGACATGGTATGCAGGCAATCCGCAATTGTTGTAGAAATCCACATATTCCGAATAGCGGACAGGATAGCTGGTGAAGTCTCCACAGTGGATGATGAAGTCGCACTTCTCTGCCTTTGCATGGTCGATGATCCGTCCAAGCCATTCTTTGGTGGAATTGGGAAACGTACCCGGCGTGTAATGGATATCCGCAAACACGCAGAACTTCACCTTGCCGAATCTGCCAACCTTTGCGGCAGCCGAATCCTTCGCCGCAAAACCTGCGGCGGCCAATGCGGCCCCGCCCAGAAACGATCTTCGCGATACGCTCATATCTTACTCCTTGCTTGTTGTTTTTCGTGAGACAATACACTTCTTAAATGCTGTTATTGTACCATAAACGGCAAGCCATTCCCCATTCCCTCACAAATTAAGTGCGCTGCGCTTTAAATTCATCCATTCCTCGACCAGGAATAGATCGTGGCAAGATGCGGATTTCGCCTTGGATCCAGATCCGCCTGCAAGCCAACCTTGCCGGTAATGATTGTATGGATATGATATGCCTCCACAGGAGTTCCTCCGAGAGCATGTTCATTGCAATACTTGTCAATATAATTCTTGACATTGTTTAGGATATCCATATCTTTCGTCAACATGTCAAAAAGCTTTGCATCGGAGGAACAGTTGTACGCCTCAAGGGAAAACATAACAGCTCTCCGGTGGCTTACAGGCACCTCCTTTTCAAGCCTATCCAGCAATGCGCCACCCCACTTGGCCATCTGGCAATAGTGTGATGCGATGCTTTTAATCGCCTCTTGAGAGGGGCGTCTACCGTTGGTTTTACACTCGAACGCAATTTGCTGCAATGCCAATTGCTTGACCCTGACCTTGTCACCTTCCAAAATTCGACTCCGTTTCAAGACATCGTCAATCAGAGTTACCGCAGTGTTTGCGTACTCCTGCATTTCCGCAAACTCACCGTAGTCACTGGGCAATGTTTTATAGTTTCCGGGCTTTACCGCAGTGCGGCTGTCAATCTCGTATTTTTCCTTAAGCGCCAACGGAACCTGAAGAGCATCCACCTCGTCAAAACGAAAGCGGCTGCACAGTCCTGCCGCCCAGTATCTATGAGACAAGAACTCCATTGCTTGCGCATATTTTGTACATAGCGGTCCTCCAACCCTGGCATAGAAAGCCAGCAGATTGCGTCCGAAAGATGACAACATCATATCGCCACATATCTGCTGTGCGAACAACTTTCGCCCAAACTGCTCTACACCTTCCTCATAATTCACCTTTGGAACCGAGGCGAGTATGAATTTAGCAACTGTCCAATTCTTCTCCTCCTTGCCCAGAAGAGATGGGATTCCATTCCCCGCGAAACAGATCGCCGCCAGATTCCTATCCAAGGATTCAGCAAAAAATTCTGCATAGAACAAACCGTCGGCGGTCTTCGCCGCCAAATCCAATAGCCCCTTCATGGTTTCCGCATCAACCGGCGCATGCAGATCCTTCATCAGCTGGATGCCATCTTTCAGCGCTCCGGGATGAATCCCCTCCTGCTCCCGCAGAAACTGGAGAGTGCCGCTGACCGCACGGGCACTCGCCTCGACACTTTCAGCTGACGCTCCGATATCGGCATTCCATTTCAGTATATCAGCCATGACAGAGACAAATCCATCAATGTCATCCCCACCCACATCCGGGAACACGGAGGCAAGACCCGTCAAGACATTCTTGGAATAATCCCTGCTCGGGATGGAGGCGCCTTTCGACGATTCAAAATCCCCAAAAACCTTTCCATGGCAAAGTTTAAGTTCCAATGCGGCAACATACCGATTCATGGAAATATCACAGAAGTCCAAACTCTTTGCTTTGATATTGCACTCGGTTACGAATTTGTACGCCTTTATCATTTCATCCGGCGTAAATCCGTGTTCTTTAATCAAGTTTTGCCCCTTTTCAGTCAATATTGCGGACATGAAACGAGAAACAGCAACCTCATCACATCTCACTTCCCCGTCTTTGAATTGCACGACCTTGGACAAGGTGAGGACAAAACGCTCAAGACAATTGGTCTGACCTCCGTTATCCGCGTCGAAGGTGCGAAATTTCTCAAACAACGCCCCAAAATCTTTGGCATCCGACTCAATATGCCTAAAATATGCACCAAAACTATTAATGTTAGTAATTAACAATTCGGGCATTTTATGGCGAAACTGATCCAACCGTTCATGGGTTTCGATGGGATTCCTGCGCACATAGTCATTCAGTAGGATCCTTGCCATCATTTCTGCCATATCTTTAGCATTGCCGCTTTCCTCTACACAATACTCCATAAAGCTATAGTTCATCTCATCGGCAAGGTAGTCATTTATCAGTTTGTCCTTGGACGCCTCTATAATCGCCGGATTTGAGACAACTTCATTTCGAATATTTGCAATGATCTTCTTTATTGCTGCGGACTCAACCCTTTTATCACCTGAGCTTTTTATCTTCAAGCTTCGGGCATCCACAAAATAGGATCCATCAAACGTATCATCGGGCAGGATTCCAACAGAATCCTCGGCTCGTTCCGCGCTCAGCACCTCTTTGATTTTGTTCAATGTTTTCTGGTTCAGTTCCTTGGCACTCGTTGATCCAAAAAACGTCGCTATCGCATGGCGCTTGCCCGCGCGCTCAAAGCCACCTTTCCCGTTGTTGAGTTCTTCCCTATAAACGATATGACCTCCGGCTCTGCACGCATTGCTGAGGCTGTTCAAAAGTTCATTTGCCATAATTACGCTCCTTTACTATACGGATCTATCCACGCTGATGTCGTTATCATTACACGCAGACGGCGGAAAGGTTACAGGCGCCCAAAAGTCAAAAATCAACTCTCACGCGAGAAACTGCGCCGTATCGATTCCTCAACGGCGGCAAGCTGCGTATCGATGGATTCGTCGGCGAGTCCAAGCTTGCGGCACTGCTTTCAATCACTGTAAAAGCCGTTTTTTTCATGTTCTGTCTCGACTCCATTTCCAATCACGTCAAACTTCATGGCGACGGAATGAAAACCGTTCCTCAACTCCGCGAATTATATCAAAAAATGTTTTTCCACACATAGGTATCCACATCAACTCTCTTAAAATCATCACTTTCGCAAATGACGAAAACAACATTTAAGACAACTGTCCGGAATGTGCTATAATATGCGCCATCAATCGGGGTGCTGCCGGACAAGTGTCCGGGTGCTGAGAAAATACCCGTCAACCTGATCAGGATAATACCTGCGGAGGAAAGATATGAAGCATTGCGTTTTGACAGTTGCCGGAAGCGACTCCGGCGGCAACGCCGGAATCCAGGCGGATCTGCGGATGTTCCATGCCTACAAGCTTCACGGATGTACGGTGTTTACCGCGCTTACTGCACAGAATCCAAATGAAGTGCGAGCGATACACGACGTACCGGCGGATTTTGTCGCTGCCCAGCTTGATGCCGTTCTTGATGTCTATTCCATCCGAGCCCTAAAGACAGGCATGCTCTTCAGCGCACCAGTCATCCAGACAGTCGCGAATAGACTTAAAGGCAGACCCGGCATCGCAAAAGTCATCGATCCCGTGATGGTCGCGACCAGCGGAGCAAGGTTGCTCAAGCCCGACGCCGTCACCGTGCTCAAGAACGAACTGCTACCGCTTGCCACTCTCGTCACGCCAAACATCCCTGAGGCTGAACTGCTCGCAAAAACCGCCATTTCCGACCGCGCAAGTCTGCGTGACGCGGCAAAACGAATCTTCGATGAATTCGGATGCGCCGTTCTCCTTAAAGGAGGCCATGCGCTTGGCGATTTGGCTTTGGGCGAAGATACGCTTTATGATGGCAAGGGATTCCGCTCATTCATTCTGCCGCCGATCCAAAATCCGGTTTCAACACACGGAACAGGCTGTTCGCTCTCCGCCGCGCTAGCAGCGGAACTTGCGCTAGGGCGAGATTTGGACGCGGCGGTGGATGGTGCGAAAAAAGCGGTTCACTCGGCCATAAAAAACTCGCATCTCGTCGGGCACAACTGCGGGGTACTTGGATTTAGTGGTTAGCGATTGGTTGTTAGTCGTTAGCAGTTAGTGATTTACTCCTAACCTACTAACTGCTGTCCACTGAAAACCAACCTCTAACCACTACTCACTAACCACCAACAACTAACAACTAAAAGACCATGAAACTGATGGAAGAAAAAATCACCGGCGCAATCGTCCGGAGCTACTTCAAAAAACTCGAAGACAATCTCGCTGTGGATGTCGCAATCGTCGGAGCGGGCCCTTCCGGGCTTGTTGCGGCGAGGGATCTGGCGCTTGCCGGATGCAAGGTCGCCGTATTCGAATCGAAGCTCGCGCCCGGCGGTGGCACCTGGGGCGGCGGAATGCTGATGAATGAAGTCGTTGTGCAGAACGACGGTGCGGAGATTCTGCATGAGTTCGGGATCTCCACCGTTCCGGTAGATGCGGAGTATCATACCGTAGATTCGGTCGAGATGGCGTCCGGACTCATCTTCGGTGCGCGCAAGGCCGGTGCGGTCATTTTCAATACCGTCAAGGTTGAAGACATTGTCATCCACGACGGCGTCGTATGCGGTGTCGTGATAAACTGGAATCCTGTTGCGCGGCTTGATATGCATGTCGATCCGATCGTCATTACAACACGCGCACTTGTCGACGGCACCGGTCACCCGAGTGAGATCATCTCCAAGGCAGTAAACAAGGCCGGAGTGAAAATAGACTCCCCCACAGGCGGCATTCTCGGCGAAAAGCCGATGTGGATGGAAGACGGCGAACGCACGACGGTTGAGAACACGAAGCGCCTTTATCCCGGACTCTATGCATCTGGCATGGCGGCGAACAATGTACAGGGCGGCTTCCGCATGGGGCCGATCTTTGGCGGCATGTTCAAGAGCGGTCGCAAGATCGCAAAGATAATCCTGAAGGATCTTGGCAAATGAATGATTTCGGTTTTTATCTTGTGATGACAAATCCCGTAGTCGGCTACGCAAAATGCGCAGAGGCAGCAGTAAAAGCGGGCGTCAAGATCATCCAACTTCGCATGAAACGTGCTTCACGGGAAGAAATTCTCCGTGAGGCACGAGAGGTCAGAAACGTCACTTCGGGAACGGACACGCTCTTCATCGTCAACGACGATCCTGACATCGCATCCGAGGTCGGCGCAGACGGCGTCCATGTCGGGCAGGACGATCTGCCGCCATCCGAAATTCGAATGCGCTATCCCAATCTGCGGATAATCGGACTTTCCACCCACAACATCAATCAGACACGTGCATCCACATCACAGCCGATAGACTACATCGGAGTGGGACCGGTGTATGCCACGCCGACAAAGGATATTCCCGATCCGACGCTTGGACTTGCGACGATGGGCGAAATGATCGCCGCCGCCGCGCATCCCGCCGTCGCCATCGGCGGCATCGATCTGGAGCGGCTGCCGTCAGTCATCGCAGCAGGGGCCCGGAACTTCGCCGTCGTCCGCGCAGTCTGCCAAAGCCCCAACCCATACGACGAAATCCATAGGTTCATGAAAATCCATTGACCCGCCGCACAGCATATCTGTCAACCCCAGGCTGCCATACAGGGAACGGCCGTTCGCCTATCGGGCTGCAGACTGGTCGCAGGACCGACGGCCCTCCTTGCAGAGAAACCTTCAAAATGACAAGCGATCCGTTGTCTCAAGCCCGCCTTGCAGACTTGGTTATCGCACAACGCAATCCGTGAATCAAAGGAACGTCCACTGGCTCCCGAACGAAAGGTATCTATCGTAACAGCCTTGTCGCTTTATCTACTTATTTAGAGGGTTCAGAACCGACCTGTGTCACAAGCAGGGTCTTGTCCCCACATTTTCCAAAGATGGCAGCAAGGTTTGATAATTCAACCTACTTTCGGGAAACGGTCACATACTCCGGCGCAACGATGTCGACATCGACCGATCCATCGTCGCGTTTCCTCAGTTTCACGCGCACCGACCGCCCGTCGGGAAGCGCCATGGCGCCTTCCGCCCATTCAAGATCTCCAAGAAACGGCTTGATTTCGATGTGCCGGCAACCTATGCCTACCGGCCTTATGCCGAGAATGTTGTTGATGCACCACTGCACCGGACCGCAACTCCAGCCGTGGCAAAGCGAATGGCGGAAACCTCGATAGCAGAACTCACCGAAATCGCCGTGGATATCTTTTTTCCCAACAACAGGCAGTTCATCAATGCGGAAACAGTTGTTGGTCCAGCCAACGCTGAAGTCTTCCCAGAAACTCGTCGCCCCCATATCCAGCATCGCGCCCCAGTAATCGCGCACAGCATCAAGCGCAAAGCTGTTTTCATTCGCCGCGCTCATGGCCTCCAGCATATAATATCCGTAAAAAGTGGACATGCCACCCACCCCGTTCCGCCCGAGAACGCGCTCAAACATCCGTTCCGGTTTCTGCATCCCCGAAAGCGCAAGCATCGCCGCCGCCTGCTTTGATCCGTACGGTTCCAGTTTCCCACGCCAGGTCTCCAATCCCGCGACCGCCCTCCGGCATCGCGCGGCAAGCTCAGCGTCATTCAGCGCATCCGCGAGGAAAATTCCATCGCGCCAGGTCGTAAGAGCGAGCGCCTGCACCCCGGAATGGACAGCTGGACCGTTGTGCTGCGTAGGCCAGTCAAGAAAAGGCATACGGATGCCTTCAAGCGTATTGGACGGAGTCAGATGGCTTTCAAGATGAGCGAACGTCGAATCAAGATAGCCGCGGTGTTTTTCGAGATACTTCCGATCTCCCGTAAAGCGATACCACTCCGCAAGATTGCGGATCCACCACAAGGTGTAAGTCCCCATATTGTTCATCCACTCGTCTGGCTTGGTCACCTCCGCAGCCAGATCGAGCGATTCCGGCAGAATGGGCTGGGCACCGAATACATACAGAATCGCCATCGTCTCCGGATGGATATCGCCCATCCACACAAGGCGGTCGCGCTTGATGCCGTCCCAAAGATAATCCTGACAGCACATATGAACCGTCCTGAGCGCCGTCTCCCAGATGCGGTTGAGTCGTGAGTCAGAACATCTGAACGATCCAATCCGCTTCATCGGACGCATCAGTTCCACCGCGCGCACAAACTCCAAAGCCACGCTGCCGCGCGTCACCAGATCAATCCGCAAAAAGCGAAAACCCGTATGGCCGACTTCCCGTGTTCCGAGGGACGGAACGCCAATTATATCATCGCGTACCGCATGATCGTTCGACGCACCCTTTTCGCCGATTTCTCCCATGGCTTCAGCAACGGACTCGCCGAAGCGCAGCCGCACGCGCATACCGCCCGGACCCGAGCCCATCCCCA
>JAFXEA010000425.1 GCA_017521065.1 Kiritimatiellia bacterium
CCGGTTTCGGAGGCGGAGGTCACGGCCATTCTCACGAATGCCTTCTTTGCGGCGTTGCGTCCGGCGCGGATCGCGGATTCGCAGAAAGGCTGGAAGGAGAGTCGTCGGCGCATCCTGGATGAGGCGATGGGGCGTTATCGCTCAGGCAAGGTCTATGTATCCTCCTTGGCATATGTGGATGATACTTATTGCGCGGCGACAGGATGTTCGTTGCTCTCCGGGCAGCCCAACTGCTCAGTGTCGAATATTGTCGTGTCTCCGCCGAAAGGATCGGTGGTGTTCTCATGGGAAAAAGGAGTCGGTAAGAATGACGAACGGTTCCGGGCGGAGGTGGATTGCATGCGGGCGATGGTTGAGCCGGGTGATATTGTTGCATACATGGAGGAATCCGATAAAAAGCAGTCTGAACCCTGCCAAGTGATGATTTATCTGGGCGATGTGAGCGACGATGGGCATCCGCAGATTCTGTATATGGAAGAGGGATGTATAAGAAGAGGCGGTTTTTATAAAATGTTTAATCACGGGGCTAAGTCTGTTTTCTGGAAGGCGACTAAAATTGTTGTTCTGCGCCCGATTTCAGATGGACCGACGAATAATGGGCGCTAAAAAGCTGCTCTTTCAGTGCGTTTCAGGCTGTAGCCCGAAAGGTATGGTATAATGACGAAAGAATAAAAAAGGCTTTGTAAAAGGAAATAAAAGAAATGAAAAAAATAAGGCTGATGACCATATCGCTTGTTGCGGTGATAGGGTGGGGTACTGTTGCGTTTGGCGCGGGCGGCAAGGCTGATAGACTTCCGCCGCTTCCCGAAGGGGCTTTCACCTATGCGGTGATACCTGATACGCAAGCCTATGATGGCGAGGGACGTCACACAAAGCGGGGCCGCAAGCCGGGGGTAGGCCCTACAACCAATGAGAAGTTTGACGCCATCGTCGACTGGCTTGTCGCAAACAGGGAGAAGGAGAACATCCTTTTCGTTTCGCACACCGGTGACATCACCGACATGGACAACGATCCTCAATGGCGCTTTGCCTCCAATGCAATGGCGCGACTCGACGGCAAGCTTCCGTACGCGATATCTCCCGGCAACCATGACATGAAGTCAAACGGGGATACTTCATTCTTCCGGCGGTACTTCCCCGCATCGCGTTTCGAAGGAAATCCATGGTATGCGGCGACATTTCCGGGATATACCAATTCCCTAGGCCTTTTCGTATCCGGCAACAACGCAAATACGATCTGCCTGTTCGGTCAGGGGTCGGAGAAGTTTGCCGTTGTCACCCTTGAATGCAATGCACCCGATCCCGTTTTGAACTGGGCGGCAAAAGAACTGGAAAAATATCCGGACAGGCGTGTGATCGTCTCCACTCATCAGGATATCGGAGCGATAGAGAAGAAGAATGGACGGCGCATATACAATGACTTGAATGCGCTGTCGGAAGGGGAGCGTGCGAAATACAACCCAGACCTGTCCATGCTTGGCAGGATGGAGTGGCACAAGTGCCACGGCAAGGAAGGTAATTCCGGCAAGGCGATCTGGGAGAAGTTCACCTCGAAGCTGAAGAATGCGTTTCTTGTTGTGTCCGGCGATCAGGGCATGATCAAAATCACCCGTGTGGACGGGAAGGGTGTGCATGGGAACATGGTATATTCGCTCATGCAGGATACTGGCGCGGGATATATCCGCATTTTCCGTTTCGTACCTTCCGTGAAGAAGATATTCGGCTATACCGTCGATCCGAAGAGCAACGGCAAGTTGGTGCATTCGTATGGGGCGTGGCATGACAGCAAATGGTTCAATTTCGAACTGCCGTACCCTTCGGCGCCGGACGCCTGCACTTCAACCTGCGGTGATTGTTCTGAATCTGCTGCAACGGTTTCCGCTTCCGACCCGGTTGCAGCAAGAAAGGTCGATTGGAAGGGTGTGCCCAACGCGCGTGATCTCGGAGGCTTGCCCGGCAGGAACGGCAGGTGCGTAAGGCGAGGGCGCATATACCGTACAGCAGGATTGAACGACAATGCGAAATACCGCTACCCTGGAACTAAGAAGGAAATGCCGCGTGAGAAGTGGACGGGTCCCGGCAAATCGCGCATCACTCCTCCCGTGAGGGAACTGATAGTCGAGAAGCTTGGAGTCAAGACCGATCTCGACCTTCGCAACGATGGAGAGACGTTCAAGATGACGGGTTCGCCGCTTGGAGAGAAGGTCAGATGGGTGCACGTAACCTCCAGCAACTATGCCGGACTCAGCGAACCCAAAGGGCGCGATGCGTTCGTCAAGTGCTTCAAGGTGTTTCTTGATGAGGCGAACTATCCGATAGTATTCCACTGCATAGCAGGCGCAGACCGCACAGGCACACTGGCCTGTATTCTGAACGGTCTTCTCGGAGTTGAAGAGGATCTCCTTTACAAGGATTGGCGATATACATGGACTGGCAGGGATGATCCCAAGCCTGTCCCGGAGGAACGCTGGGAAAAACTGATGGGTGTATTTTCGAAATATGAAGGCGCGACTCTCAACGAAAGGATTGAGAAGTTCGTCCTTTCAAACGGATTTTCTGCAGAGGAAATAGAGAAGTTTAGAAAACTCATGCTCAAATGATGAAAGGACGAAGAGTTATGCATACGATAGCTAAGTTCAAGGTGGCAGCCGTTGTCGCTGCATGTGTACAGATGCTTTCCGGAGCGGAAATCACATGGGGTGGTTCAAGCGGTCGCTGGCATACCAAGAGTAATTGGAATGAAGGTGTTGTGCCCGTCGCCGGAGATTCGGTGGTTTTTCCGGCAGGTGCAGATTACACGGTTGAGATTACGGATAATACAGCAGCAGTTTCGAAAATCCGCCTGTTGCCAGGACCTGGAAGGGTAACATTTTTGGGCGACAAGAAGATTGCTATCAGAAGTGGAGATGGCTATGTCTTCTCGGTTGGCGAGAATCGTGAAGCTGTCATTGATGGAAGCAAGGTTATTTTGGATGCGACAGGCGGCACCGCCGGTGTCGAAGTTGAACCGAATGCCACATTGGATGTGAACGGAAGGCTGTGCCTGGAATATGGTGACATTCTTGTAAATACAAATGCGACACTGAACGTAAGAGGTGGTCAGATTGAATATGAAAATGATGGCAAGTCCTTGATTTTGGCGAAGAATTCCACAGTGAACTTTATGGGAGGAAGTAACATCATTGCTCGCATCGTAAACAAGATCAGTACAAATGGCGATGCGGTGATAAGCGAATTTGATGGAGAAGGCTCCAAAGTGATATTCTCCGGCGGTTATACAAAGTTTCCAAATGCATATTCGTTCAGTTCGTACGTTGATTACTCGAAAACGGATTTCTCCTTTACCGGCGGTAAGATGGAGATAAACCAGCGTATGGGGAATAGTCTCCGTGTGTTTCTGCCTCCGAAAGATGGTATCTTGATCAATAAATGTAATGAACTTGCGATGACGGATGAGAATAGTCCAGATAATGTCTGGGAGATTGGTGGAACTGCATGTTTTGTGGGGGATGGATCGTATCCTAATTTAGGTTGGTCGTTAGGGAATGTGTTAAAAGGAGGCGGGGAACTTCATATTGACATTTTGAGGATTGGAGGTAACCTGTTTGAAGCAGATATATCGAAAGTAGTGTTAAAGACAAAGTTTCGTACACATTCAGCCAATGGAGAATTCCGCTTCAATGACGGTATAGCATTTGGTGCAGGAGGTGATTTAACAGTAGAACGAAATAAAAGTTCTAAATTCTCCATTAACGGCAAACTTGTATTTGACACTACCGATGCAGATGACGGTGTTACGCCACGCTCATTTGACATTTCGCAGCGTTTTGATTTTTCAGGTGTGACATCGCTGAAAGTCGAGGGTGCCGGTTATGTGGGACTGGTACCCGAAGGCTCGACTTTCAAATTGCATTATCTGCATAAGGTTGAAGTGGATAATGGTGCGACTGTTGCCCTTACAAATGGCTATGCTGCGATAAAGACAATGACATTGGCGATGGGAGATAATTCATATCTTCTTACGGGAAGCAATGCGGTTGATGTGGTTTCATCGGTAGTACTCGGAACAGGTGCGAAGATTCGCTATTCGTTTGATACTCTTGATTCAGGCAGGATGTATCCTCTTTGGTTCGGTCCGCATAATACAACGCCGCCGGTAGAGAACTTTGAGTTTTCTCCGGCATTGCCTGAAGGATGGTCTATTGCCTTGCAGGGCGGTACGGCATACCTTTGCGACGGTTCAATTATTGAATCGGATTCGGAAGACACCAGTTATTGGCAAGGCAAAAACGGCGGCAATTGGAACGTTTCAGAAAATTGGGGCAATGCTAAAATTCCAGGCCAGAATAGCTCATGGCACGCTATCTTTTCAGGTAATAGGCAGTTGTCCGTTACCAATGATTATTCCGGAGATCTTTGCTATGCAAGAAATTTGACGGCAACTTTATCGGCGGGGCCATATGTAATATCAGGATTGCCTTTCGCCGCTTGTTATCCATATCAGGGAGCAAATAGTTCGTCAATCGCAAATGCATCGGCATTTCCTCTGGTAATCGAGTCGGTATTGTATAAATACGGAGCAGAAGGGCTTTTCAGGGTACAGGGCAACAGCAATGCACCTGTTGTAATGCCGGGCGGCGGATTGATTACGAATGCAGTACTGTCCTTCAGGGGAGATGTGCGCGTTGGCGGGGAATGGCGCATGCACGGGTTGTTGCCGGAAGTTACTGTGAGCGCAAGAAATTCACGTTTGACGACGCTCCCCGGTGCGTTTGTGTATGTGTCGAACCAAGCATCGAATCAAACCGTGAAATCATCGTATCACATAGCAGCAGATTCCGGCATGACTGTTGAAGGTGACGTATGGCGGTGGATATCCAATGAAAATACGCATTTTGTTGATGGCGTGGTCACGTCAATGTGTCCCGTCCAAGCCACGGCGCGTCAGACCTTCATCGGTGACGGTGTTCTGTCGTTGGCGATGGTGCAGTCCGATTCGGAGGGCCCGGGCGACCTCAAATTTGCCGAGGACATAACGGTTCGCCCTGCAGGGTGGAAGACCGTCCGCGCTGGCGCGGATAATCCGATGACTATGGTTGCACGCGGCAACGCGACAATCGGCGCGTGGGGCGACTGGGTGTATGGTGCGGAAGAGGGCTTTGAGAGTTCGACCGC
>JAFXEA010000426.1 GCA_017521065.1 Kiritimatiellia bacterium
GCGTCCTCGCTGCCCGCGATTTGCCGTTGCTCGGGCAACGAGGACGTTGCCCCTCCCGGGTTTTGCAAGTGTCTCAATCATGTATGCGGACGAAAGATTATCGCAGGATGGTCCGTACTTACAGAAAACCGAGGCGACACAATACGATTGAGAGTCCCTCGCCACAATGTGTCGAAGCGAACCGCGTCCAACGGCCACTTAAGACCTTCCGATGCCATTATCGTGTCGGGATGCGTCGCAAAAACACTGATTGGACACCCGACATTTAAATCGCCGTCCCATTCCCGCCCTGGCGGCATAAGGGGTTCGAATGTTCCGAAGTCTGTTACGATCTGAACGCCGGGATTGGATTCGGCAAAATCAACAAGATGAAAGATGTTACCTATGGCATGATCTTCGCGCTTGCCCGTAGCACCCAAAATAACGATCCGACCGGCGGTTCCAGAACGCATAACGTACCTGAACGCCTTGCATAGATCATTCGTATCCTGTTCCGCATCCGCGAAAACAGGAACGCAAAGACGCTCAAGCTCCGCCAAATCGTCCGAAGAGAGCGAATCACCATCCCCTACGACCGCATCAGGGATTCGCCCCTTCTTCACAGCCGTGCGCCATGCGCCGTCACATGCCACAACCGTTTTGGCGTAGCGGAGAAACGACAAAGGCACTTCATGCGACGGCGCTTCACCGTCTGCAAGAATCACAGTCACCGAAGACCCTTCTACAGATATCATACTCATCTTCTCAATGTAACCGGACCGATGAGACCCGCCGGTTTTGGAGGGGTGTTCTTCGGTGGCGCCGATATTGTCCAGGTTTTGCGCTCATTCTCTGGGAGCCCGGCATCGTACGCAAGCCTGTTGAACCATGTGGAGGTCACATCAATACGCAATTCGTTTTTGCCATCCGTGACATAATCACCGATTCCGCAGCGATACGGCGGCGCCCACATGGTACGCACCTTCCGTCCGTTAACGAACACATCCGCCACGAACTCCACCTCGCCAAGGTCCAGGACCACAACCTCTCCCTTTATGCCGGTAAAACTGGTTCTGTATGTCGCAGTACCCGAGAAATGGCGTCCTTCCTTGCCGATTGGGAGATCCGTCCATGAAACGAGCCTGTCGAGATCGATTGATTCCGGAGCGCCCCACCCTTCCGGAAATGAAAGAGTCCATCTGCGAAGGTTACGCAGGTCGTTGAAATCGTCTTCAGTCGGCAACTTTCCGTTTTCCTCAACGCCACCCGCCTTTGAAAGACCACGGGAGAACACCACAAACATATCCTCCGCAGGAGCGAGATCCAGCATGAGCGTCGTGAAACCGCCGCCGGAACGGACGACCGTCGGCTTGCGGATATCACCCGTGACAGGATCCCATACGGACACGTCACCTTCCATGCGGAACGTGACCTCACCCTTGTATGCATCCATTCCGTTCGCCGAAACAAAATACCACTCCGCATCCTTGCCACGACGATGCAACCATTCTATCCTCTGCTCGTTCCTGCGCCAGTCCGTTATCGCCCTTCCTTTAAGATCCGGTCCGCACACGACATCCGGCGGCAGCCCCTCAACCGTTTTCAGAATATCCTTTTCCATCGTTGTTCGCCGCCCATAGACAACCCGACCGCCAGACTTGGCAAACTCCTGCAGCCTTGCCTTCACTTCCGGTGTCCTATATGATGGCGGCACCCACAGCACCTTCCAGGAGGTGCCGTCAGGCGCGATGAAAAGGCCATCCTTGACGGATATGCGTGACAAAAGCGCATCACGGTTGATGTAGTCATACTTGTAGCCGTGCGGGAACGGACTGCGTTCGTTCGGTTTGTGGTCAACATCTTCTCCCAAAAACCAGAGGATGTCATTTGCCGGCTTCCCTGCCTCAAGCATGTTGCAGCATCTTGCAGCCCAAGCCGTGAATTCCGGCATATGCTTCCACCAGGCCTGACCGCGTATGAACGGAGTGCCTATGCGTGTTCCGAAGCTTGTTCCGGGAAGCTTCCACCCGACATGCGGATTGTGCGTGTACGTATGGAAAACAAGGTGCGTCACGCCACGCGCAAACGCATGGTTCGCGCAAGCTTTGAGGCGATTGAGATCCTCCGCCCACGAAAGCCTGGTTGTGGTAAACGCCTCTGCCGACACACGTGACTTCCCGTAAATGTGTGCCGATGACGCACATGGAATGATCGGCTTGAAGTCGTCCTGACCAACGCTCTCTTCAGCACGGGGGAACCAGAACTCCGTCATCGGCGTGTCGCAATGCTTCCAGAATGAAAGGATGTCACCCGGCAGCACATCTCCAAATGCCGCCTCATATTGGGCAACCATGCCGTTCTCGCGGGCTATTTCCGCCATCCGCGCATAGTAGTTCTTCTCGATAAGCTCACCTAACGTCTGCCGCCAGTCACGGAGGAACGAGTCGGTCTTCTCTGGCGAATCGATAATCCAACCGAATACGGAAGGAAGATTCTTTCTGAGTCCGTAACCGCGAGCCGATCGGAAATCACGTTCCAGATGCTCCGTCCACGTCTGCCGGCGGCACTCCCAGCTGTCGACGATGAATCCCTTCAGCTTGCCGCCAGCAAGAGGTCCCTTCGTGAGCCGTCCGATATAGGCGGCGAAATGCGTATCGATTCCGCGCGGATCCATCTTGTTGCATTCCCACCCCGTAGCTTCAGGCGGCGCAGGGGCGTTCTTCGTGCCGTTGTTCACGTGACCTATGCGAAGAATCGTCCAGTCCCCTTCAGGCGGAGTCCAGTTCAGCCTGCCGTCCACGAATTTATCCGTAAGATCGAGAATCTTATCACCGTCAATGCATTTCGCTTCAGGACAGGAGCGGCATAGCGTTTCACACGAACGTATTTCCCGCAGCACCCATCCGGCCTTCCCTTCCCAGTTATGGTTGCGAAGCCACGTATGAAAACGCACGTACGGAACATTCAACGGATGGCTGCAATATATATCGACATCCCACGTATCGGTTGGTTCAACCCTGTCATCGCCGTCCATTCTGGACACGGTAAACGGCACATTGTCCTGCCAGCATCCGTTCGGAATCGGAGATTGCACTATGGTCTTCAGACGTTTTCCGCCTTCATAAACCGCACTAATGTGCACAGTAGCGCATATGTCATACGCCCATGCCTTGTTGAGAATGTGCGAATTGGGTATTTCCACGGAATTGACCGTAACCGGATGCGGGAAACGATATCTGCGGCGCACGAATTCCCCGGATTTCACACGCTCTTGAACCATTTCAGGCTCCGGCATGGACATCTCATCTCCTTCCGGCGTCGAGAAAGCCATGACAAACAAATCACGATAGTCACGATCTTCATCTGAAATCTTCACCTCGGGAAGAGGAAACCGCGGAATCGGCAGTTCCATGTTCACCGATGCGCCACCCTTGATGTCGGTACGCGAATATGTGAGATTGCGCATCGCGTTCGACGGCGCAATCCAAGGGCCGCCGCTCATCGACCAACCCGGACAGTTCTGCATCTTGAAAGTCAAGCCGCGTCTCTCGCAGCCATCGGCGACAAAACGAATAAGATCATCCCAGTCTTCGCTCAAGCACGGAATCTGCTTCTTGACGTTCGGCCATTCGCCATGGTCGGAACGACCGTGGAAAAGATGTATTCCGGATATTCCGGCATTTGCGATTGCGTCAAGATCGGCATCCATTCCCTCTTTTGACACATTGCCGCCGATAAGATGGAACCATGTTTCAGGATGACAGGAACGGCTAGGATTTCTGAACGAATCCGCATCCACCGCACTCGCCGACAAGAACGGCAGAAAAAAAGACAGCAAATAGACCGATAATGTTTTCATGTGGCATATTGTATCAAAATGATTTCACAAATCACATAAATACAAGTATCCCTTAATTTCCACACCTCTTCTGGATCAATATCAGGCACTTGCAAAACCTCCATCTTGGGAGCTAGATATAAGAGGTTTTACAACTGTCTCTCTCCATCATCCGGCCAACACAATGTGCCACATTTAGCGCTTAAATAGTGACGACATATTCCTGAAAAACTCTACGAGCGAAGCATCTTTCTCGTCGCAGAGCATCTTCTCGGGATGGAACTGAACGCCAATCGCCGGATACGTATCGCACTCTATCGCCTCAATCACCCCATCCGGAGATTTCGCGACAATGCGGAAACCGGGCGCAAGATCTTTCACAGCCTGATGGTGGTATGAATTGACTAACGCATTAGTGACACCCGTCACACGCGCAAAGCGAGAATCCGGCTCAATCGAGATCCAGTGGTGCACGTTGCGGTGCTGCACATCCTTTACGGAGAACTCGCTCGGGAGATCCTGCCACAAGGTACCGCCGAATGCGATGTTCATCAACTGGCAGCCACGGCAGATTCCGATAACGGGAATATTCCTGCGGCGGGCGGCGGCAAGAAGACGGAAGTCGAATTCGTCGCGCGGCGCATTGACTTGGCCTAGTTTCGGACTCTTCGACGCTTTGTACCGCGCAGGATCGACATCCTCGCCGCCTGTTAGGATCAGGACGTCCAGCTTTGACACAAGGACATCAAACTGTTCATCACTCCCGAAACGGGGAATCACCACCGGCACATGTCCACTTCGCGCAACCGCGTCCGCATAGCTGGCGTTCACCATCACCTTCGCGGACTTCTCCCCTGACGGAAAACTTTCGGATATCCCGACCATCAACGGTCTTGCGGCAAACAGCGCCACCACAGGGAGCAGAGCCAACGCAAGAACTGCGATGCGCACATTTATTCTGGACATGATCACTTTCCTTTCATTACGAATTTAGATACGAGCACATGGACGACAACAAGCATTGCAACCGCAGTGAGCACCCAAATGAGATTGCCGTCAATGAACGCCTTGCCGCGGTGGACAAGCTCAGCATACGAGATGTCCCCGGCGGTACGTCCGAGCCAAAACCCGACAGCGGCAAGGATGGCGGTCCATATCCCGGCGCCCAGCCCTGTGAAGAACGTAAACGAACCAAGCGGCATCTTTGCGATCCCTGCGGGAATCGATATGAGCTGACGGATCGCCGGAAGAAGACGGCAGACGAAAGTGGCGAGGTTCCCGTAGCGGTTGAAAAGCTCCACGGCGCGGTCGAGCGCGGCAGGTTTCAGGAAGAACCATTTTCCGTGCCGTCTGAGGAACGGCTCACCCAGCCAAAGCGAGAGGAAATAGTTCACGTACGCCCCGGCGAGAGAACCGGCAAGCCCCACAAGGATGGATACGCAAAGATCAGGGTACGCGGCATGGAACGTAAGTTCCCCTCGCGCCGCCATGAATCCGGCGGGGATCATCACGATTTCGCTCGGAAACGGTATGAAAGAGCTTTCCACCGCCATGAAAAAGAATATGAGAGCGAATCCCCATACAGGCGCATAGGCCGCTATCTGGTCAAGATGGGAGGCAAGCATGTCAAGCATCGTTTCATTCTCCTTTATGGCATTTGAATCTGACTGCGCAGCATACCCTCTCTGGTGGCGGTTCAGATGAACATTTCCCTGTCGCGAAAGGACAGCGCGGATGGAATGCACAGCCGGACGGCCAATCGTCCGGCGGCGGCACCGTGCCAGGGATGTCGGCAAGCGGCGCATCCATCGGCGCGTCGAGCGCAGGCACCGCCTTCAGAAGCCCCTGCGTGTACGGATGGCGTGGATTTGCGAGTACCTCCTCCACCGGCCCCGACTCCACAATCTCTCCGGCGTACATAACGTTGACCATGTCCATACGCCCCGCGACAAGCCCAAGATTGTGCGTAATGAGCAGAACCGCCATGCCCGTCTCGGCGGCAAGCGAATCGATAAGCTCCAGCACCTCGCGCTGAGTCGTGACGTCCAGCGCCGTCGTCGGCTCATCCGCGACAAGAAGATCAGGCTTCGCCGCCAACGCCATTGCGATCATGGCGCGCTGGCATTGTCCACCCGAAAGACGGCAGGGATACGAAGAATATACGCGCTCAGGGTCTTCAAGACCCGTCCGGCGCAGCAGTTCGACAATCTCCTCGCGCGTTATCCCTTTCGCCGACTCGTGTATCTGCGCACCGATCTTCATCACCGGATTCAGCGACTCCATCGGATTCTGGAACACATACGCAAGCCTGACCTCCGGATGGTCCTTCCAGAGCGAAAGAGCGGTAAGGGACTTTCCGCATCCCGATTCTCCCACAAGCGCGACGCGCCCATGTTTCGGAACCGTAAAGCTCACGTTGCGCACAGGTACGGCATCACCGAACGATATGCGCAACCCCTCAACCTTCAAAAGCGTTTCGCTGTCAGTCATCTGTTCTTGTCTACATTCCGCATTGACCGGAAAAGTTATAGAACTTCAGGGAAACTGTCAAGGGTGGGAGACATTGCAGCCCACCCTGTTGCCCTCAACAGTTGTTATACCTCTGAGATCCGTACGTCAGACGGTCCACTCCTCGTAACGGGTTTTCTGCTCGACAGGCTTCGAGTATGCATCGGATTCGTCAACGACCTTCTTGGGCTCAAGCGCGTTCTCAAAGGTGGGCATCTTGCGCTGAAGCGGCTCATTTTCCTTGATTGCGATTATGCCCTCCTTGCCGGCCGCGTTCTTCACGACCATGCCCTCGCGGGCTCCGACAAGAGCGGCTGCCGCCTCCTTCTGCTCCTCGGTGACAGCCTCGCGGGCATCGACCGCCGCCTTGGCGGCTTCGTCCACGGGCTTGAGCTCGGCCTTCTCTCCGCGGGCAAGCTTGTCGAGCGGCTTGAGAAGCGGATCGTCGTCCTGAAGAAGCGTACACTTCAGAGGCTCCTTGATGTATTCCTCGATCTCGGGAATAGCGAACGACTCATCCTCGTCAGCGAACGAAATCGCGATGCCCGTGTTTCCGGCGCGTCCTGTGCGACCAATGCGGTGGACATAGTCCTCCGCTTCATAAGGGAAATCGAAGTTGATCACATAGTCGATGTCATCGACATGGATGCCGCGTCCGGCGACATCTGTCGCCACGACAATCTTTATCTTGCCTTCGCGGAAATCCTCAAGCGTCTTGAGACGGCGGTTCTGGTTAACGTCGCCAGAAAGCATCTCGCAGGTGACACCGCGGCGCTTGAGCGACTCGTACACGTCCTCGGTCGTGTTCTTGCGGTTGCAGAACACGATGGCGCGCGCCTCCGGGTGGAGGGCGATGTGGTTGAAGAGCACCTTGAACTTGTCCTCGGAACGGATCACGTACACGACCTGACGGACGGTGTCCGTGGCGTTGTGTCCGCTGTCGACCTCCGCCTTGAACGGCTGGTCCATCCACTGCGAGGCTAGCTCCATCACGCTGTCGGTGAGCGTCGCTGAATAGAGCATCGTAGTGCGCCTGTCCTTCGGCGGCAGACGCCCCATGATGCGGCGCACGTCAGGGATGAATCCCATGTCGAGCATACGGTCCGCTTCGTCGATGACGAGCGTATCGACCTTGGTAAGATCGATGACGTGCTGGTTGCAGAAATCAAGCAGACGTCCCGGCGTGGCTACGAGCAGATCGACAGGAGCCTCCTGAAGTTCGGCCTTCTGGCGCTCATAGTCCATACCTCCGTACACTGCAAGCGAACGGAGATTGCAGTACTTGCCGATCGCATCGGCATCCTTGCATATCTGAATCACCAGCTCGCGTGTCGGCGCAATGACGAGCGCACGCGGACATCCGCCCTTGCTGGCGCGACGGTCGGGGGTTCGCAGATAGCGCGTGAGAATTGATACGAGGAACGCAGCGGTCTTGCCCGACCCCGTCTGAGCCTTGCCGGCGATGTTCTTGCCGTCCAATGCATTCTGTAGAGAGAGAGACTGAATATCCGTGCAGTACTGGAATCCGAGATCGGCGATGCCGTGCATCACCTCTGACGGAAGGTCGAAATCGTGGAAACGCTTCTTCCCCTCGACCGGAGGAACCGCAAACTGTTCAATTGACCACGCCGCATGCGCAGCCTGACGCTTCGCAAACTCCTCTGGCGTAACAACGCCGCCCGGACGCATCTCGTTCGCGGCGGTGTTGACCGGAAAAGATCCGCGTCGACCGCGTTCACCGCGGCTTCCGCGCTCATGGTGGCGTTCGTCGCGCCGTCCACTCCTGCGGGCATCTGCACCATCTCGCCTCTGTCCGTCACGGCGATGTTCATCGCGACGCTGCTGCTGTGGACGCTGCTGACGCGAATCCGCCGTCTGCGAACCCTTCTTTGCCTTTTCAGCACCTTTTTTCTCGCCGCCGTTCTTGCCATGGCGGCCACGCTTGCCGTGTTTTCCTCTGCCGTTGCCGCCCTGTTCCTGATTCTTCTGCTTCTGCGGCGCAGGCTTCTTGCCGGTGAGCAACTCAACCAGCTTTCCGATAAATCCAAAAGCCATACTGGTTTCCTTTGACAACAACGGGCCGCAGCGGCATGAACCGCGGGCGACCCGTTGCCATTGCGGAGCGGCGACTTGCGCCGCACCGGTTTCGATTAACGCTTCGAGAACTGGAAGCGCTTGCGGGCACCCGGCTGACCGGGTTTCTTGCGCTCCTTCATGCGGCTGTCACGCGTCATGCAGCCGGCCTTCTTGAGAGCGGCGCGGAGATTGGCGTCAGCCTCGACGAGCGCACGGGCCAGACCGTGGCGGATTGCGCCAGCCTGACCGGAAACGCCGCCGCCCTTCGCGAACACGACAACGTCGGTTGCGGAAAGGTCGTAGCCGGAGATTGCGATCGGCTGCTTGAGATAGTCGCGGAGAGCCTCGGAGGTGATGTAAGCCTCGAGAGGTTCGCGGTTGACGGTCCATTCACCCTTGCCTTCAACGAGCGTAACGCGCGCGACGGCGGTTTTGCGGCGGCCGGTGCCGGCGGAAATGATCTTCTTGGTTGCCATAGCTTCTCGGTCCCCTTAGAGCTTGATTGTTTCGGGCTTCTGCGCGGCGTGAGTGTGCTCTGCGCCAGCGAACACTTTGAGACGCGTCATCATCTTGCGCGCGATGTTGTTCTTCGGGAGCATGCCCCACACGGCCTCCTTGATCATGCGATCAGGATGCGAAGCGCGCATTTCGGCGGCGGAGAAACGCTTCAGGCCGTTCCGGTATCCGGAATAGCGCTGATATTCCTTCTGCTCTTCCTTCTTGCCCGTGAGCTTCACAAGAGCGGCGTTGGTGACGATAACGAAAGCGCCCTGGTCGACCGACGGGTCGAAATTCGGGGAGTCCTTCGCACGGAGCTTATTGGCGATCAGGACGGCGATACGGCCAAGAACCTGATCCTTCGCGTCCACCAGATACCACTTCCGGTTGTCGCCGGGGTTCTGGCCGCGAGTCGATTTCTGCAACATGTTGTTTTCTTTCTTTTGTGGCTTTGTGCCC
>JAFXEA010000427.1 GCA_017521065.1 Kiritimatiellia bacterium
GAGATGAACACCCATATTACAGTGCCCTGTCCCACGGCATGAGAGAAGATGAAGAGGAATATGCAGGATGCGGCAAGCATGTTCCAGCCGAATACAAACGCCAATGCGCAGGAAAAGAGCGATATCAGATATCCGCATCCGCCGAGAATCAGCATCTGCCGCCGTCCTATACAGTCGATCAAAAACAATCCCGCAAAAGTTCCGATACCCAGAAGCACCGTGAGCCACGCCGTAACGGCAAGAGCCGTTTCGCTCGAACACCCCGCAAGCTGGAATACGCGGCGGGCAAAATACAGAACGGCGCAGATCCCGGAAAGCTGATTGAACATCGCCACACAGAACGCCAGCGATATCGGACGCAGATTCGCCCGGCAGAAGAACGAGTCATCCCGCTTCGCGCAGACCTTGCCCTTCGCGTCTCTTTCCTCATCTTTCATGGCGATCCACCGCGGCGACTCGATCAGGAACGGGCAGAGCAGCGTAAAAGCAAGTGCCGGCATCGCCTCCGCTCCGAGCATCCAACGCCATGTCGCATCACCCAAACCGGCCGAACCTATCGCCCAATTGACGATCTGCGAAACCACCATGCCTATTACGATGTTGAACTGGAAAAGCGCACAAAGCCGCCCCCGACATTCAACAGGTGAAATTTCCGAGATGTAGACCGGCGCCGCGATAGAAGAGATTCCAACCCCCACGCCGCCGATAAACCGTGCGGCCATCAGCGAATACGGCCCGGAGGCAACTCCGCTCCATACGGCCGACAGCAGATAGAGAACGCCGACGCCAAGCAGAGTCGGCTTACGTCCGAACCTGTCGCATATCTTTCCACCCGTCATCGCACCAATCACGGTACCCCACAGCGCCATGCTCATCACCCAACCGTGCATCACCGCAGTCAGAGACCATACCGCCTGTATCTGTTGCTCGCCGCCGTTGATGACCGCAGTATCGTATCCGAACAGAAACCCGCCCATCGCCGCCGCGAGCGAGAGGAACCACAGCTTCCGCCCTTTGACTTCTACATTCATTTCACTAATTTCCTTACTTAAAAGCCTTCACTGTCGGGAGAAACAGAAAGCGCCTGCGCACATTTCACCCTTTTTTCGGGAAATACCTCCGCTTCGCGTCGGCAAACTGCCTTATGCCGCGCTGCATCATCGGCCATTCCTCCTTATAGGACCTCGCCCAAGGAGCGGTAAGCACCCCTTTCACAAGAGATGGATCAAGTTTCTCGGAGACAAACGAAAGCATGGCCTCCGAAGCCGTGTTTTTGCTCCAGTTGGACGTGCACGGCATCATCTCAAAGCCGGCCTTGTTCAATTCCATGATGGAAGCGGCGAGATTGTCCTGCGACTCCCAGCTGTCGAGTTTCTTCTCGAGCTCAGATCTCCACCTGAGATTCTTTTCCGAGAAGTCATCACCGTAATACCAAGGGATCTGCAGAACGTTTTTCGTCATGCGTTTGAAAAATTCTTCGCGTCCGCCGCACATCTTGTCAGACCACATCATGGCCCGCGAACCATGCTTTTCAACCAGACTTATCACATAGAAAAGATCATGCCACCAGAGATCGCCCTGACGTATGACCATGAGCTGACGGTCCTCATGGGCAATAGGAATCTCTTCATCAAAGCCTATGTGGAAATACCGGGGATTGCCGAAAACCTCAACCGTATCGCGTATCACATCGGCGACAACCTCATAGTAGCGCTTAGTGGACGTCATGTAGTGGTATTCCTTGAGCCACTGGTCGTGCCCCGTTGAAAAATTGAGTTTGGGCACTGGTTCAAGCCCCATGGAACGCAGTCTGGCGAGTTCAGCCGACAGTTTCTCCGGACTCCAGCTGCCCTTGACCCAAAGCTCGGGATGGCTCGGATACGCATACGCCTCCCCAAGGTCTATCATGACAAGATTGAGACCTTCGGATTTCATCAAGCCGGTAGATTCGCGCCAAACAGCATCATCCACTCTTGAAAAACCATAAACCCGACGCGGCATGAGACCATGATCGTCCAATTTGTCATCGGGATACATTTTTGCAAGAGCTTCCGCCGATGCCGGTATCTTAGACTGATCCGGTGTCCAATCGCCACAAATGTTGCCACCAAGATGCAACAACACTCCAAAAGCCTTATCTCCGGCGATTGCCGGTGCGCCCGATATCGGAGACGCACACCCGCCGAGCGCTGCCGCGCCGCCTGCAAATGTTGCCATCTTGATAAATTCTCTTCTGTTCTGCTCTTTCATGGACGTTATCCTGTTTTATCTGATTTAAACTTTTCAACACGGCTGCATTTCCGCCGCAAAACGCCTACCGCCACGGCGCGGTGAATATATCCTCGATTAATGCGTCCGCAAAAAAGACGAGTCCGCGCGGATCCGGATGATTTATGTCATTGCACAGAAGCGTCATGTACGGGAGACCCTGTCTCCACAATCTCCCCCAACGTTTGGACGCATCGGCAAGCGCTATGCCGTGTTTTTGTGCAAAATCTCTAAGACAGGGAACAAACGTCCTTTTATCTTCATCGCAGTTTTTCTGCGAAACGATTTTCATCTGTTCCGGACGAGCGTAACTCGGAGTCATGATTATCCATTCAATACCCTGTTCCCTGAATCTGGCCAGATAGACGTCCTCATAAAGTTTCTTCAACTGCTCCGGAGTCCGGCATATGGAGAAGTCGTTCAGGAACTCGCTTATCACCAGATCCGGCTTCACATCCAGGATGGCCTTCTTGAAATTTCTGGGGCTCTCCGGTGGCGCATTCAGAAAATCACGCGAATGGTGCCCATCCCAACCGGCCGTCAGAAGCTCAATTTCCGCCTTGGGGAAAATTTTGCGGAGTCTGCCGACAAACACTTCTTGCCAGCGCTTGCTCTTGTCCGTAAGGTAGTAGTCTAGCGTCTCGGTTATGCTGTCCCCCCAGGCTAGAATGCGGACTTTCCCGCCGTTCTTGAGTTTTGTCATCGTTTTCGGCACTAGACGCGCCGCTACGGTATCCCCGTACGGCGATATCGTATGCTGAACAGGATAGGAATCTTCCAGAACGGGAAACACATTCTCCGTCGTCAACCGTTTCGTCTGTGCATCTACATAGACATTAAGGACCCGCCTCTCGCCCTTCACCGTCTCCGGTGGCAACGGCGTCGCCACATGCGGCGTACCCTTGCGATAGACGAGCCTACCGGACGCGTTGCGCAAGACAGAGTCTATCCGCCGCATACGATATGCATAATCGGCGAAAACCCGATCCCCGGGGCCGATACGGCCCTTCTCCAGCCGGCCGAAGAGCCCCCAGGGGCCGTCAATCTCATAATCGACGCCGCGCACAAGCAGCCTTCCCTTCGCATCGCGAAACTTCACGGATTCCGGCACAAGCGCGAATTTTACCGAACATCCGAGCGCATAAACACCTTTAAACTGCCGTCCGCGGAAACATTCGTACTTCTTCGGATTGAAAATCGGCAGCTTTTCCTGACGCTCTCCAGCAACCGAAACACGCGGCGGCGGATCGACCCTGCAGGAAAGCGCCCTGCCGCCATCCTTCACCAGAAGCTCCCAATCCCCTGAGACGACCCACTCCGCCGCACAGAGCCCCGGGAGGCCCGACATTGCCGCAACCAACGCGAACAGCATTTTCATTTGCACGTTACCCGTTCCGGAATTTCACTTCTCGGGACGTACGCCCGCCGTCGACCAGTCGAAAGGCTTGAAGCCGAGCGCCAAGGCGGGCGATCCGGGTTTCAGACGAAAATCCAGCCTGTCGGGATCGGCGAACATGGGATCGGCATACTTGCCGCACACCTCCTGACCGCTCTTCTTCCAGCCCTCCCAGTCCTTGCCGTCGAAATCGGGCTTTCCGGCCGCATCCCACCAGAGATTCCCCGCCCATACGCCGCGCAGCGCATACTCGCCCGCGGACTTCAATTTTCCAACGAGAGGAGCGCCCTTGACATAGACGATGTTGTTCACGAAATCGTACGCCCCCGGCATGTCGCCGTAGCGCACCGTGGTCATGCGCACGGCTCCCGTGCGGCGATTGAACGCGAAAATGTTGTTGCGGATCAGATTACCCGTACCGTAATGCTGATGGAAGCCGCCGTCATCAGTATTCCACACGAGATTGCGCTCAAAAAGAATCCCTTCGGAACCTTCGTCCGTGTAAAGCCCCCATCCTCCATAGCTGTGCGCCGTCACATTGTAGATGACATTGTCGGTGATGCGGTTGCCGAAACCTGTGCCGTTGCAGTATACGCCGCCCATGTCCGTCATGCCGGCCCCGCCGAGATCGTGGATGCGGTTGAACGTAACGCGGATGCGCTGGGTCGGACTGCCCGCATAGCCCCATGTCCATCCGATCTCGATTCCGGAATAATTGAAATTGCATATCTCGTTGTGCGTGAGCGTAACGTCGCTGGCGTGGGCCACAACGATGCCGATGCCTTCCGGGTTGAAACGGCCGCCGTTTCTTATCGTGCAATCCTCCACGGTGATGAATGCCGTGGACATCGGACCTTTCTTCTCGATGATCCTGCGGGTCATGCTCTCGCCGGGCGGAGGGATGCCGCGTGCGGCGGATGAACCAATCCAAATGCCACCGGCGCCGAGATCCTCAAAAACGCATCTGCTCACACGGTTGGACTGGCACCCATCATAGAATCGCATGCCGTAGTTCCCCGTCATGCGGAAAGCGCATTTTGAAAAATCCACGTGCCTCGTCCCCGTCTGGGAAACGCACCCGTCCGACTCCATGGCCGCCTGGTAATAGCGCGACTGGGTAGGGCCCTTCGCGCCACCGGTCGGATCCGAACCGTTGAATTCGATGCTTTCAAAGGATATGTCCGTGACAAAGCGCCCTTTGGACGGTTCGCCGCGAAAATCCACAAGACGGGAAAGTTTCGAAAGGCTCGTAACCGCGACGATCTTGTCCGGTCTCTCGCCGGGAAGCGGAATATACTTCACCTTGCCATCCTTCACATCATAAAACCATTCGCCCGGCGCGTCAAAGCCGGCCCTGACGTTCTCGAAATAGAAAAGAGAATCCTTCGTCCATCTGCACCATCCGCTGGTATTGCCTATGCCCTCGGTAACCGTCGTCATTGTCTTCGCATCGACCGATTTGATCGTTCTGCGCATCTCGCTCCAGTAGCAGATGGAAAACTGCTGCGCCATCGCAAGCTCCTCGGGGGTCATCGCCGCCAAAGCCGCCATCTCCGTCTTGTTGGTGAAAACGGCTTCGCGGCGCTCAAGGGCTCTTCCCTCCGCATCTTTGAACGGGGTCACCTTAGCCGATGCACAGCTCAAAAAACCCTTGTTCGGAATCCGGGCGCGCTGAGCGCGCCTGCCGTTGATCCACAACTGTTCGAAGTGAATAGGTTTTCCGTCTGCTCCTTTCGGAATATCAGCCGCCCACACGCCGTCCTTTCCAACCTTCCAGGGTCCAATCCTACCGGCACCCGTGAATACCGCTCCCTTCTCTCCGATCCACCTGACCGGAGCATCCGGCGTTCCGGAATCCTCCGGTTTGAAAACAAGCGTCTCGTCCAGCACATACCATCCCCTCTTGACGCGCACCGTCCATCGAGACGCATCGCCTTTCGCCTTTGCGGCCCGTATCGTCTCTATCGCGGCACGGGGCGTCATGCCTTCCGGAGAAACCGTCAATGTACGGTTCGCAACCTTCGCAACAGCGCCTTTCGCCGCCTTAGCGCCAAGGAAGAGCTCCAACGCGCGAACGCGGACACCCTCAGCCATTCCGACGGAAATTTTGTTGACTTTATCTTTCAGCGCACTGACCGGAAAATAAAGCCGGCAAGCGAGCGTCGGCACAAGATTGGCATGGCGAGGACGCAACCAGCCCTGTATGTCGGCAGGCATCCTCTTCACCGCCTTTATTCCGTTGAGCCTGACCGTTTCCGGCAGCGAAGGATCGACTTTGCCGTCAAATGCAATCTGCAGATAAACCTCGCTCGGCTCACCGACCTTCCCGATTTTCAGATCAAAAACGGCTTTCTTGTCGAGTTTGACCGGAAGCTTGTTGGGAGACGTCATTCCCGCAGGCACCGAATCGCTGTATGTGAAAGGATACGAACGGGCCTCAGCGCGCACAGCCGCTTCACCGGGGATTCCGTCCTACTGGACAAACCTCATGCTCTGGTCACCCGGATTGTAGCGGAAGAAATTGAATCCGTAGAAATCGCGGACGCCTTCAGCGTACATGCGCTCGAAGAAACCTGCGCACTGGGCGCGGCTGGCTCCACGAAGATGGAAATCGTACGGATCGAGCATAACGCCCGCCCTGTCGAAACTCACTATGAACTTAACCATCGGATTAGCCGCCGAAAGCGCGGTACGGAACTCCTCGCACTCCAGTCCAGAATCGTTCGTGTTGAAGAACGCACCTGACACAACCCAGTCGACAAGACCCTCCTTCGCCCAGGCGACTGCATCCGTTCCGAGATTCTTCGCCATCGCCATACGCGATGCCACCCGCACGCCGAGAAGGATCTTTTTGCCGCGTTTCGCGGAAAACTCGTCGACAAGCTTGCGCATCTCGCGCATATACATGGTCAGGTATTTTGCGCCGTCCCCGCGCTTTTCGATCTCGGGAGAGAGATGGCGCGGAAAACGCTGCCAGTCGCATTCGAACCCGTCAACATCCCACCGTCCGAGCATTTCGCGGGCAAGGGCGAGTGCGCGGTCGCGTACGGCCTTGTGCTGAAAGTCGAGTGCCGCAGGCTCCCACGGATGTCCGCCTTTCTTGTCAAAACCGGGAACGCGCCGGTATTCAGGATGTTTCAGCCAGAATGTGGAAGTGTTGCTTGTCTTACGCCCTCCGATGTGATGCACATCGTTCATGCGCTGGCTCAGCCAGGGGGAAATTCCCTTCTGCCGCGAACGGTCGATCCATATCTGCACATAGTCGACACCGCGTTCCATCAGGAGCTTCGTGTTTGCGACCTGGGGGATCGACGGCGTCTCCAGTTCCGGATCGGTACGGTAGCAGGTATCCCACACCTTCGAATCGTAATAGGCGGTATGCGCGTTGGGACAGATGAAAAAGTGCGTATTCTTTCCGATATTCACCAGATCGAAATACTCCTTTGCACCTTCCTCTGTCATCTTCTCAGCCGGCATCCTCGCCTGAAACTCGGTCGGATCCTGATTCAGAATAAGCATTCCGCGCTCAAGGTCAGCCAAGACGCCGAGCATCATCAGTGAAACGGTGGACAATAAAATTTTCTTCATCTTCTATTTCCTTTTATCAGTCCGTCATTTGATTGTAATGGTAAGTCCTGGAGCGAGTATCACATCAGAATAACGTATTGTTCCGGCTTCAGGCGCACAGTATACATCTGTAATTAAAAACTCCGTCTCTTTTCTGTTCGCCGCCGGCTTAAAGAGCGAACCGGCTGCGGCGGAGATTACTCCCTCAAAACCGGGAACCTCAGATCCGATCTTCAGCACCTTCACTCTTTCTCCCGCCAACTGCTTGGCGTAGCCGGTGCGGACCGCGATACGACCGCCGCCGCCTGGCGCCTGACTTCCTCCATAGTATTTCCCGTTGCTTTCGTATTTATTCCGATTCATACCGTCGCCGCCTGCAGCGGTTATCGTACCGGATCCCGCAAAAGTATCGCCGCAAAGGTAAATGCCGCCGCCCGATCCAGCCTGTGGACGGAAGAGGGATTCGGTAGAATAGCAAGTGCTGTCGACGGGCCCGAAACCGTTGGCCGTCACCAAACCGTCGATCAGGATATCGCCACCGGCCTCCACGAATATGAGACCGCCGCCGCTGCCGCCGCTCTTGTAGATCTGACACCCGCCGCCTGAACCGCACATATCGGGTTTCCATGCATCGCCATATGTCTTACCGCATAAATCGGAATTATAGGTAGGTGATGATTCCCATGGTGACCCATCTGCTTTAATTCCGCCAGCAAGACCGCCCTTGCCGCCATACCCGGCGGAACCCGTCCCATAGCCCGCTCCAGGACCCTTGCCTGAAAGGATTTGCATTTTCGGAAAATTCGGACAATCTGAATTGTTATATGACGCGCCGAGTCCACCTCTTCCGTCAGCGGAAACGACACCGCCCTTCTCTACGGTAAAAGCCCCGCCGACAACAAAATGCGGCGCTCCGAGATTAATCTGGTCACAGGTTGCAATCAACCTGCCGCGGTCACCGACCGTCACCGATCCGGACACCAGCACCTCGCCGCCCCATTTCATCGTGGCGTTTGTCTCTGCCGCATTGATCTCGAGCGCTCCGCCGTTCTTCAACGTCAGATCGCCGCCGATCGCAATCTTATTCAGTTCGCGCCCCGCCCATACTTCAGCCTTCATCATGCGGTTCGTCATATGGACTCCGCCAACATCAAGGCGGGCATCGCCGTCAATCGTGAGATTGCCGCCCACTGTTACGGTGAATCCTTCCACATCGGAACGGACATGACCGCGACTCATCACTACATCACCTTCAAACTCCAACGACTGCACACCAACAAGCCGACCGGAAATTCCGTTACCGAAAAGCTGGTAGAGCAGCACATCGTCATTGAAGTACACCGTACCGGGCTCAGCGCCCATGCAGTTCCAGTCCGAATCTGCGAAACCGCAGGCCGGGGATTCATATCCCGTTGTAGTATGCTTATCACGTCCCTGATATGTACCTTCCGCCGCCGAAACGTAGAGTCCCGTCGCAGGACGCGCCACTTGCGCATCCTTGTTCACATATATGGCAATGCGACCGCCTCCAGCCGGAAAATGATCGTATCCCAGACTCCCCGTTCTGGAATCGTACCTTGCGAGCGGAACGTCAGGACTCGCTCCCTTGCCGCCTTCGGCAGCGATTGTGCCTGTGCCTTCTATGCTTGCGGCATTGATCCATATGCTTCCGCCGGCGCCTCCCGTATCATCCCCATTCCAGCCCTGCAAGGTCGAACCTCCATTGGCAAGGATCGAACCGCATACAACCACCCGTCCAGACGCTTCTATGCGAACCGCTCCGCCTCCGTCCACCTTCGACTGTTCGCTGTGGTGGCCTCCGCTGGAGCCGCATGTAACAGGCTCAAAAGGATTTCCGTATCGGTAACCGATAGCCTCTTCAAAGTTAAGTTCAAGAAACGCGCCGCGTCCGCCATGGGTAGCGCCCGCGAACCACCACGACGGCTTTCCGGGCCCCAAGCCGGTGCCATAGGCATAGGAGACCTTCTTCCATCCGCAACGGCTGACATCTATCGAACCGCCCTCCATCACATTCAATTCCTCGCACTTAATCCACACTCGGCATTGCTGCGTCTCGTTGGTAAAAGGTCCTGCACACGTGATCTTCGCACCGTCGCGCACGATAATCCTGCCCGCCTCGACCAACGATACGGTATTTGAGAACACGAGCGTCGCACCGGATCCGAGAATAAGTTCATTCACCTTCGGCGTTGTGGCATCCACAACCACGGTCGCGCCCTCGACAGTCACTTCATCCGCCGAATCCGGCACTTTTCCCCCGCTCCAATTCGCGGCATTATTCCAATCTCCCGAGGATGAACCGATCCATTTGCACGGCACACCAAATTTTCTCACCGTTATTTCACCGTCACCGGAAAGCATACCGGAAAGCTCCGGGGAATCCTTCGTGTACACTCCGGACGGCAAAGACTCTCCTTCCCCGACCTTTAAAGTGTCGACAAACATCCTGATGTTCCTGCCAAGTTTCAGAGATCCGCCGGACGTCAGTTGCAGCGTGCGGACCTTTTGTTCGCAAAATGCGGTATCATCAGCTTCAAAAACCGCCCCGGAAGCAATCTTCAATGAAGAAAGCGAAGTGAAACCGTAGCCGGATGACAGCCGCACCTTGCCGCTTTTCACATCGATTTCACCTGTCGTCGGAGAAATCGCCTGAGTGAGGGTCAAAACACGATCAGCCAGCTGTGGATCCCATTCAAGTCCGGCAGATCCTTTGAACACGCCGTGAAATCCGAAAGACTTCTTAATGCCCGTCCCGACAAAACGCATCTTCGCCGGAGTTGCCTCAGGGCTCGTAAAGCCATAGCTGGTAATGCCGGCACGCTCAACCATGCCTGTAAAACCGGTTATCAGCTGGTCATTTCCGCAAAGATCGATAAATGCCGGAACTTTGCCGGTCTTATCGTTTGTCCATGCAAACATATCGATTTTCGCCGGCAGCACGTTTTCGTCCCTGCAGAACACGTCCACACCCGGATAAAGGTAGAACTCCTTCGCGTAGACGGTATTCTGCTCATACTTCCCGTGGAAATGCATACCGCAATTCTTGCAGTCGTCGAAAATGAGATAGTTATTGTATCCGGCCCGTAGATTTTTACTGATTCCGTCTTTACTACCGGCGGCTATTGGCTTGTGGAGGTGAAAATTAGCCCCCGATCCAACCATGAGAAACTTGATGGAACCCCAAGTCGAAAACACATATTCGTCGAAGTGGACGTCTATTGGGCTGCCGTACGAGCTCCTGATTTCAAAGCAATCATTTGCGTCGGCGTTGTATACATTCTTTTTGAACCAGACCTCTCCGGAAAATCCGGTGAAGATTATGTTTCGGGTATAGACGTTCTGGGATACGCCCGACGACACAGCGAACGAGCCAAATGTCTTGGACACATAGACAGGTATCTCAATGCTTCCCGGAGC
>JAFXEA010000428.1 GCA_017521065.1 Kiritimatiellia bacterium
GCGGACAAGCTGGCGGAGATGGAGGACAAGCTCCGTTACGTGCTGAGCGTACGCACCCTCATCGAAATGACGCTTCTGAGGGCGGGACGCATCGCATCTGTCGCAAGCATCGAAGAGCTGATGAAGGCGGTTCGTGCCCTCAAGGCAAGCGGAGGATTGCCGCCATCCGATTCAATCACACAAGTGCCGACGTCCACCAAGAGTGCGACTCCTGTCCCAAAGCCGGCCACCGCACCTGCTCCTGCGGCCGCACCGGCACCACAACCTGTCGTCGCAACTGAAGCAAAGCCGGAAACACCGTCTTTAGACAGGCAAGCGATTCTGGATGACCCCCAGGCTGAACAACATCCTTCAGTCGATGCCCGGCACCAAGATTATAGACATAAAAGAAAAATGATGCGTCTCGGATCAATGGATGAGACTGCAGAACGGAAGGAACATCACCATGAACTTCAACGAAAAATGCAAGATTCTGTCCCATGAGGATTCCGCACCTGGCTACCGGACGCTGGTATTCTCGGCGCCGCAGATCGCAGCGGCGGTCGCCCCCGGACAGTTCGTGCATGTGAAGGTGCCTCGGTTGGACGCCGCCGCACTTCGCCGTCCGTTCTCCGTTTTCGATGCAGATGCCGAAGCCGGCACGTTGACGTTGCTCTACAAGATCGTGGGCAAGGGCACGGAAGCTCTGGCAAAGGAATCCGTTGGCGCTGAAGTCGAAGTGATCGGTCCGCTTGGTTTTGGCTTCCCCGTGCAGTGCAACGGTGTGCCGCTTCTTGTCGGAGGAGGATATGGCGTTGCGCCCCTATACTTCCTCGCGAAACGCATGCTGAAGACGGGAGTCGAAGAAAAGCCGATCCTTTTCGTCGGCGGGCGCACCAAGGATGATCTTCTCGCGGTCGATATGTTCCGCAATCTTGGCATCGAGGTGCGAACCGCAACCAATGACGGATCCGAAGGCGCAAAAGGTTTTGTCACGGAACCGCTAGATGATGAACTCATCAAACTCAGAGAATCCGGGAAGCGATTTGAGCTATTCACCTGCGGTCCCGACGGACTTCTCAAGGCCGTCGCCCACCGTGCACTCGGCACAGGGTCGAAAGGTTGGATTTCGATGGATAGCCACATGATCTGCGGTGTCGGCGCATGCTTTGCCTGCATCCAGAAACTCAAACGGCCAAACGGCGAAATCTGGAACGCGCGTTGCTGCGTCAACGGCCCGGTATTCAAGGCCGAAGAGATCGTCTGGTAAAAAAAAAGCGGCAACTGCCGCAAGCATGGTTGCCCGGGGAGGATTCGAACCTCCTCAAGCGGCATCAAAAGCCGCTGTGCTGACCATTACACAACCGGGCAATCAAAAACAAGGATACATTATAACATATGTTCTCTTAAATATCCCGATGTTTTTCTCACCAGTTTTCAACCGCATTATGTGAGCCTCGCCGGTAGACGGATGGATTTCATCAGGCATTAAAGATGCGGACCTGACAACGGCAGGAAAACCTCAAATTCATCGACATCTGGATTGGTGCGGCAGGCATGGGCATAATCTACGAGAGTGTGCGTTCTGCCTTCGCCATCAACCGCCGTAAATTTCGCAAAGGCCGTTCCTTCCCATTTCCGCTCATAGCGCAGATTGTCAGGCAACGGCTCGCCAAACCTGTCGCCAAGGCCCGTGTCGCGCACAAGCACAAGCGGCCCGTAGGCATATTCGGCGTACCGTCTGCCGCCGATGTCATGCACCTTGCGAACAAATTCCATCTTGAAATCGAGTTGGACAAGGATTTCCTCCGTCGCCCCCAAATTTACCAAGGCAAAGCCTCTCTCAACGAACGGAGAGATTTTCTCGCCGTTGATGCACAGTGTCCATTCACGGCACCAACCGGGAATCGGCAACCTAAGCTTACGCGGAACCTTCGTAGCGGCCCGCAATTCAATATGGCCAGTCTTTGGATACTCCGTTGAAATCTTCAACGCAAGGCCGTCGTCGGATCTATAGGAGAGCGGCGAATAGACAAGCGGCGTCACGTTCGTACCATCATCATCAAGGACGAGCTCCGGCAGGTGCGCCATAATCGCAAACCCACGATAACGACAGCACTGGTAGATGGCGTTCTTTCGGAAAGCCTTCTTGCCGACATTGCCCTGATAGTACGCAAAATCAGAGTAGTCTGACGCCACTGATCCCAGAATGTGATTGTATAGCGTACGCTCCATCTCGTGAGCACAGCGCACATCACCGGAGACATCGAAAATTTCCCGGGTAAACCGAAGCCATCCGCACTGGACACAATTTTCATTGGGTCTCATTCCAACCGGCAGTATGCATGGAGCACCGCCGCCTGCAAGAAACCGTTCCTTGTTCGTCGCCGCTCCTGTATTGCGTATTTGAGTGTCCGCGATGGACCTCCAATAGCTTCTGCATGACGATTCACATCGGTTGTCTCCTCTGGCTTTCGAGAACAGCAAGACTCCTCTCCATGCATTGATCATTTCTATGCCCTTCTGCGACTGAAGTTTAAGACAGTCGGGATTGGACAGAAGATTCATGCCGGTACGTTCAAGACCGTCAAGCGTCCTGCGCACAAAATCCCCATATTTTTTGTCGCCGGTGGCCGCTTCCGCCAACATGAATGTATAGAATGCCGTCAGATGCTGTGAACCGACATTCCCGACAAGCTCCTTGTCAACAAGCCGTTCAGGCGACATGTTCCCGAGGGTCGCCATGAGCCAATCTGCAGCCCGAAGCCCAAGCGAAAGCGCTTCACGGTCTTGAGACGTCTGCGCAAAGCGAAGCAACCCATACGCTACATGCGCCTGATTCCAGAGCGAAAACGCAAATAGCCTGTTCGTGCTGGTTTCGCCGCCAATATATCCATCATCGGACATAGCCTGTCCAGCTGCAGAGACTACCAGACGCCCATTGGCAAGAGCTCTCTCACACCGGTCAAGCTGCCAGTATGTCGCACAGAGGTCAAGGTAGTGCCCGCAGAACTCCTGCCGTGCATTCAACACGCCTTCCGTCTGATTGCCTATGGAAGCCATTCCCCGCACATGCTCCTGCGGATCAACGCTCCGCAGGAATGTAGCCTTGCCGCCTTCCCTGAAATCAAGAAGAGGACCCTTCTCCAAGACAACCTGTCCCGCTTGCACAACCATGGGCAAGACAAGGGAAATCATCAATATGCCATTGACCGTCATTGTCGTTCAACTCCACAGACCTCTAGCGTCCTTCAACCGAAGACTCGCATTCCGTCAAATCAAATTTATCAAGAAAAACAGCTTTAACCGAAGAGGTTTCGCCTTTCTTCCGGTCGAACAGACCTGCACCAAACCAGAAGTAATCACCTTTCACAGGTTGCCATATGCCAAGATCATACCATGCATATCCCGATTCCGGCGTCTCGTCCACCTTCACCACCCGGCGAATCCGGTCACATGAATCCGGAGCCCACCCGTAGATGCCACTCCAGAAGGCGTTTCCTTTCGCTCCTGGCTCCTTGTCCACACGCACCCGCACCCGAACACGGTACTTTGCGCCAGGCTTGACTACAGCATTCCCGAACCCGAATATATTCACGCACCATCCGTGCTTCCCGCCAAAGCACTCTATCGCGCGTCCATCCTCAGCCAACGGATCGGAGACACGACGGGCCTCTTCCTGCGAACGGATATCGCATACAGAATCCTCTATCTCTGCATATCCGCTCCGCCTCCGTCCGCGAAACGCAAGTCGCTCCGGATGAGCCGCCAGCTCGTGCATCCGCGCATTCGTGCCGTAGTGCTGCGAAAAGATCACACGCCTCGGTCCATTCAGCGCCGCAGCGATTCGTTTCAGGCAATTCGTAGCGGCTGACGCAGCTGAGTCATCAGGCACAGGGTCGACAATATCCACATTGTTGTATACGAGATATAATCGCGTGTAGTCGAGCGCAAGACGTGACATCCTGATGTTGTATGCGTAGACGGGGTCCTCCTCAGAAACAGCCGCGAGAGCCTTTTCATGCAAGGCATCCGCGCAGTCCAGGAATTTCAGGTTGAAAGGAGTCTCGGCTGGAGATTGATATATGGTGAGCTCGCCACCTTTGCCATCACGCCACATGCGCTCTTTCGTTCGCAATGCGTCAAAATATGCTTTGATCATCGGTGCGCCTTTACCGTAGTAACCGCGGATAAAATCATCGAACAGAACCTCTTCATCCAGATCAGGGTTCCATAGCAACTTCGCAAGCACATATGCCTTCAATTCCGCAAAAAACGCGTGATGCCCTTCATTCCTTGTACTGACCCCCTGTTCGAAAAGATCGGTTACGCCATTGTTCTTGAAAAACCGTATATTGCCCGCCAATGCGTCGAAGTTGACCATAGGCATCAGATAATGCGAGAAATTTACCGTGTAATCCCATACGTAAAGCCGTTTTGCGAGATTAGACCATCCTTCTATATCCCGTACGAAGTCCACATTCGTCGGATAGCGGCTCTCAGGCAGAGGCCGGGAGAAATCACATTCGATGGTGCATAGACATATAAGCACGTTATCTCTGGGACGCGTCTTTGCGGGCGGACGGCGCGTATACTGGTACGCAAGAGTCTCGATAACTGCGGATGGGAACTCCTTCTCCACCGCTTCAGCGACAGCATTCACAAAACGGATCATCGTTCCGGCATGAGATCCCTCCTCTTCATCGATACGGCGGCATGCATCGCATGTGCAATACCTCTGATTGTCATTCTGGCTGACCCCGTAGCACCCGGCATTTGGATCGCTGCGGATCCGCGCTAGCGTTGCCTCGATGATCAACTTCAGGACATCAGGATTCGTCAAGCACAATTGCGGATCAGCGGAATGCACATCACTTACGCCATTGTGCAGCGCAAAATATTCGGGATGCGTCTTGCCGTATTTGCCGACAGGGCACAGTGCCTGAAACGTGTGGCAGTTGCCTAATCCGCCGCCCCAACGGTACGGCACTCCTCCAAATGCAGGATCGTCTGGCTTGGCCGAGTGCGGACCGTTCACGCGAAGCCTCGCCGCAAAACGCGGATTCTGCCGCACATCGTGCCAGAACGGGAAACGCATATAAAAGGCAGGCATCTGCACATCCTGAAAACCTGTTGGGACCGCGAACACCTTGCAGGACGGAACGACAGAATGCCAGCTTGAATACCACCGGCAACCGCCGAAGCGCTCAAGAAGTTCATACACTCCGTAGAGCACACCACGCACACCGCCTTCCACCGCAAGCTCCCGCTCCGTCACGCGGATGCGGAACGCGTCGTCCCCTTTTTCCGACCATGGGCGAATTGCGACGCACCGTCCAGCCGATTGCGAACCCCGTGTCACAGCCAGCTCGATACCGGTCATCTGACGTACATGGTCACGCAATTCAGCGGCCGCAGTCTCCTGTGATGGCGTCGGTTTTGAGGGCAAGGCGATCACACACGTCGCAGGTGCACCTTTCTCCGCGACCACAAATCCGTTTTCCACCGCACACGCCGCCATGGCTGGCAGAAGTGCGGCAAACCATACAGCCGTCCTCATTTCAGCCCAGCCCTGCATGTCAGACGGAAGCCCCACATCTCACCAGCGACGGAAGACGGATCCGCGCCAAGTCTGAATCCCGAACGGCAATCCGAACGTGCGGCATGGTAGGACCCACCACGCCGCACACGCGCCGCTCCAGCATTCCCGCCCAGAGTATAAAGAGGGTTTGCAGGATCGATATTTATGGCGCCGTTCAACTGGGTGATGTCATTCTCGAACCAATCAAGGCAGAGCTCAAAAGCATTGCCGTGCATATCGTAAAGGCCCCATGCGTTCGGTGCGTACGATCCAGCTGTCGCGGGCCCGTTTTCAGGTGTTGAACTGTACGGAGGAAGCACAAACGATGGAGGCTCTGCTGTATTCAGCACATTACCTCCGTTGTTCTTGTAGCGTCCAGGCAGATTTGGATCGTAATCGGACTCCAAAATTGGCGATCCGTCGCCCCAACGGCCTTCGCCATTCCCTGCGCGGCACGCAAACTCCCACTGTGCCTCACCCGGCAGATCGAAATCAAGTCCTGTACGGGCATTCAGAATGCCAAGCACTGAACCTTCATAAGGCGCATCCGGCCAATTTCCTCCAACACTGGGACATGTTCCCGTGTTCGCAGAATTGCAACGCAGAGCATTGAAACTGACCCCTCCAGCAGGACGCATCGCGCCTTCCATCTGATAGCTTGCGCCGTTGATTCCGGCAATCAGATAAAGCTGCGCCTGCGTCACTTCAAACACGCCTATGTAATAGTTGTTCGTCAGCATAACTTCATGCGTCTTCTCCGTATCTGCATTGCGACCTTTTTCCGATATGGTTCCCATCGTCCAACGGACATTTTTGGCGCGTATCTTGCGCATCACCAGATTCGATGTACGGTAGGCATCGTTTTCTAGCAGCCCGCCCGGCAGAAAATCCACCGATGGATAGTAGCGCTGCGACAGAGGTGTCGCAGAACCGGAGATGTCCACCACCATGTAATCAGGAGTGTCATCAAGCGCCCATGCTGTGACAACGGCTTTTGCACCCCCTTCTTTTAAAGGGATCTTGTGATCGGGCCACGACTGATCGGGATGCCAGATAATTGTTCTTTTTTCCGTCTCAGAGGGATCGACTCTTCGCCAGACCGCGCTGTCCTGCGAAAAACAGTCGATGTTCTGCCCCCCGATTGACACCCAGCCCGCAGGTCCGTTTGTCATAATGTCGAGCGTTACCACGGCTGGAGCGTTGGTCAACATGTACGTAATTGTCACCGCACGGGTGGAATCCTGCTTCCATGTGACGTCTGTCACCTCCGGCACTCCGTCCGCACAGACAGCGCATGCGGCAGCGATTGTTACGGCCATGGTCATGTGTTTGACGTTCATTTGATAGTCCTTTCGCCTTTTTGACAGTTTACTTGAGAATTAAAATGAATCCAAACGGTGGACGCGAATCTAACGCAATCGCATCCGTATCCTGCGACGACCGGGATCTTGCCTCCAGCTCCACCACCGCTTCCGCAGAAAGCCTGCCGAAGACAATGCGTGTAGCTGTGTCATGCGTCGCCATTGAAACAGGAGCATTCTCCATGGCATTACCCGCATGGCATGCAAGACGGAACCCCCACTGCGCTGCACGCGAGGCAGGGTCAGCGGAAAGGCGCTTAGTCGACCTGCTGTCTTTCGACTGAACGTGATAGCTGCCACCGCGGCGCACACGATCCTTCCCCGCTGCCTTTCCGGCCAATGTGTTGGACGGGGCTGCAGGATCGATATTAACGGCACCATTCAACTTTGTGATGTCATTCTCGAACCAATCCAGACACAATTCGAACACATTGCCATGCATATCGTAGATACCCCAATCGTTCGGCACGTAAGATCCAACCGTCGCAGGACC
>JAFXEA010000429.1 GCA_017521065.1 Kiritimatiellia bacterium
GTTCCAGCAGCTCCCCTTCCCTGATCCAACGGCGCTTACGCCCGAACACTTCGTCGGCAACAACGATTATTGCATAACCGCCGCCAACGACAAACAGCGCTATCTTGAACCACTCCCAGAAGAGCGTCAGCAACCCCGCCTTTTCTGATCTTTCCCTTGTTTCATTCAACATGACCAGATATTATACACCATCTCTCAGCTGCAGATTATCCAAAATAACCGTTCCACTTTTCGGAAGTGACAATACTCACGACCTGACAGGCCGCTAAACAGCGTCGAGAAACCTCAACGGACAACATTGACGCCCGAACTTAAAGGCAGCATCAAATTTCCGTAGATGAACTCTCCTGCAACAGGTGTCGTAACCCTTCCTCGCACAGAACCATCTTCAAATACAAGATCTACTTCAACCATCTTTCCCGATGGATGCGGATATGTTGCATAGACCTTATTGAGACCTCCTGGCTGAGGCGTTATTCTCACTCGTTCAAAAAACGGCGCTGCACTCCGGATTCCGGCCACCCCCGTACGAAGGAACCATATGGGATGCGCCCCCCATGCATGACAATCGCTACGTGTGTAGGTGTCGGGAAATTCAGGTGACTCCAGTGTGGTGGTGGCGCCGAGTTTGACATAGCCTTTCCATAGGTCCAGCCGTTTAAGGAAAAGGTCTGCCCGTCCGAACTTGAAATACGTTTCGAAGAGATAATACGAAAAATATACCGTGGTCCGGTCCATGTCCTTTTCGGTTATCAACCGTTCAAAGAGGGCCTTTGCCCGTGTCGGCTCGAATACGTCCGTCAGAAGCGCAAGGCATTGCGCATGCTCTGCAAACACAGTATGTGCCGCATCAGACGCGAAAAGCCCACGCCTTTCATTGAAGAACGTGTTGACCACCGCCTTTTTAAGACGATTCGCCTTTTCACGCCAATGCGCTGCAAGATGACGGTTCCCGAACGCATCTTCAACGCGGACAGCACCTTGAAGAGCATGTATGTAGAAGAGGTTCAGCTCCGCATTCGCCCCCCCGCCCTGCGAGCCCGGCGCCCATCCGTTCTTCCATCCTGGCACCCAATCAAGGAACGACCATCCAGGAATATTCTCCAGCAATCCATCCGCCCTCTCATACAGCTCAAATGCACTCAATGTGTTTCGAAAACCCGGCAGACGGGCACGAAGCCAGTCACGATTTGTGTGATTCATCACGTAATCGGAATACATACCAAGATAGCACAGAGTGTAAGCCGCGCCGTCCTGGGGGCAGACGGTTGGAAAGTTGAACGGCACGATACCGTCGTCGCGACGGTTGAGATCGAATATCTCAATAGCCCGACGGATCATTGCGTCATCCGCAGTCATGGCGGATATGACATTCAACTGTATCCGGGTATCGCCTGGATACATCTGCTGTTCATAGTATGGGCAGTCGAAAAGCATTTCATGGCAGCACATCTGCATCGCACGGACGCATATAGCCTGCACATCGTCTATCGCCGGATCGCCAGCCCCCTTGAAGCGGGATTCGCATTCAAGAGGATAGCGCGTCTCAAGAAGCGAAAAATCCTGTATCTCAACAGGTTCGTCGCCCGCCTCGACGACAATCTCACACCACCGTCCGCAACGAAACCATGGAGGCTGAAACACGGCACGGTCTCGCCCATCAAAGACAAACCGGTCCCCAAAGCCATCAAAAGTTTTTCCACGCCATTCGTTGCGGTTGCCTTTGAAGCGGTTTCCCTTTGCTTTGGAATCCAGTGCCTGTCCCCGCAGAGACTCCGCCCACCTCCATGTCATTTTACCACCTTTGCCGCCCTTGACCACGGCCTCAGGATAGGCACAGATGTAGCGGTCCAAATCCCAGAGAATACGTTTCTTCTCGCCAGGCCGTACCATAATAGGGAATGACATCTCTTCACCATCGACAAATCGGCCGGGACGTACCCTATCGGACATCTGATCCCGCAACTGTGATGGATAGAGCATCCATCCTTCCTGACGCAGTCCATAGGCGTTTCCATCCAGGAGTGGCTTCCGCACAACCGCAGGATCTGTCCATTCCGTCGGTTCGGCCTCATGCGAACCTGTGCCGTATATCTCAAATCCGTCACCGGTTCCCCACACGCCGCCAGACTTCCCAATGCTTTTTACATTATCTGGAAGCAACCCACACGTCCATTTCCCGCGTCCGGTAGTCAGAACCGCATCATACGGGCCCTCCGCCTTCAGGCAGAATCCGTGCCTATACGAATGCTGAGCGTGAGGAAACTGAAACGGCGGTAGCTTCCAGACCGTCGCCTCAAGCACATGCACTCCCGGCTCAAGTATTGCGCGATAGCTCTGATACATCCAGTTGTCCACTGTTCCACGATGTGGACCTCTCGAAACAAAAGATCCATCAATCGTCAGAAGATACCGTTCATCCCCTGTAACATCGAAAACGAGAGGTGCTCCGTCGCTTGTGAACGTGCAGCGAAAACGTACGATGCTCGGTGCTTTCACCGGTCCATTCGCATACGCAAGAACCGGATGGGTAATCCACGCAGCCTGATCGATCGGCTGAACCGGGAACACAGATGTGTTGCCACGAGTAAAACGCGGGATTCTGTAGATACGCTCTGTGGAGTCTCCATGGACGGCCATCGCCATCAGAAGAAAAAAGAAGAGACCGGCATAGAGCGTCTTAAGCATACATCACCGCCGAGTTTCGATCAATGCTGCCAACTGGGAACGTGCCGCACGCACGGTCTTTGGGTCGCGAGCAAAATCCGTCATTGTCTTCACCAGTTCACCGACGACCGCACCTGCGGACTCCTTACCAGCCCTGGCTTCCGCAAGCTGCATCCATTCGTAATCTTCAACGCCATCGCGCACCTGGGCAAGGCGAACCGACGGGAAAATACGGTTCTTGCCAGGATACATAAGAACCCCGTCGCCTGGCATGCCCAGCGTATTGTAGGTCTTCCAATCCGGGAAATATGTATCCTTGTCGTCCATAAACACGCGACTTCGCCAATCGTTCATGTGCCAGAACAGAAGTCCATCCGCACGGTAGCGGAACGTCAGCCAGCCAAGAACACGCCCTTCGATTGCGGGATATTCGAACGAGGCGAAATTGGCGTGTGGATGCACAGGTCCACAGCAGACATACCACCACGCCTGCTTGCCCTTGGCCCGAAGACGGTCTGAAACGTCCGGTCGGTACGACTGCGTAAGCGGACAGAACCAATCTACCGATTCCAGATACGGGTTCGATTTTCCACGCGTTATGTCATAGTACATCAACGACGTCGTCATCACGGGAATGTCGGGGAAATCCGCCTTGATCTTCCGCCACAGCGTATCGATCCCCTTGTAGTAGTTCTCTTGACGTTCGTCAAATCCGTAGAGATACGCAAACTTTTCGAGCCCGTGCTTACGCAGTTCAACGACATACGGCGCCAGCCTGGACTTGAACTCCTCATAGAATGAATCACTGAAAAGGATCTCCGGCGACGAATTGCAGACCCATCTGGTCTTGGGATCTTTCGGCGGAGGGACGATGTTCAGTATGTTGAAGCGGTTCATGCCCCGCTTTTTCGCCATCAGCAAGTCTGAGATCGGAGGAGGGGTCGTGCGAGAAATGTCATCCGGGTTCAACCTGTGGTCAAGCATGATATCCCAGCTCTGACGGCGCATTTCAGCGTAGCGTTCATCGTTGTACAGAAAACGGGTGCATCCATCCATTATGCTGAAGGCTGTAGGCATGCCGAACGTCTCAGGCAGCGAAAAATTTCTCACCCGGACGAACACTCGCACCTTCGCCCGCGAGCGCCCTTCTTCCGTAATTTCGACATCACCTGAATATACACCAGGAACGGCATCCGGATGGGCATGGACCGTAAACCACAGACCTTGGGTTGCCGCCCGGCGCACCTTGAAAGGTCTTGCCGGAAGCAGAGGATCCGGCAGCCACGTCTCATGTTCAGGCACGCCGAATGGATGTACCTTGTATCCAGGCTCACGCGCGAGATATCCAACTCTCTGCCATGTCAGCGAACCTTTCATCCTCTCGCCTCTCAAGTTTCTCAAGACAGAGACCTTCACATTGCCGTTGGTCCATGCACGATTGCCTCCGCACGTTACCGCCACCTGAAAACTCTCCCTTTCGCGGCGGGCAACATCCAACTCAATGCGTTTCGATGCCGCAACCTCCTCTTTCTTCGGGAAGGTCAAAGGCGTCACAACACGCATCGAATCCGCCAGCCATACTGCATAGCCGTCACACGGAACAGCTCCCGTTTCGATATCGGTGGGCATGCGCGGGCTATCCACGGTTTTCTTTACACGCTCCTTGCCCTCGAACACCTCAAGATACGTGCGGTCCTTCAATTCGAACGGCAGACGCGTCTTTGTGTGGGACGACAACCGGTCGCCGTGTCCCTCACGCCGCTCAAGCCAAAGCTTTCTGAATTCCACCTTGCGTTTCCCCGCTTCCGGGAACACGTACATCCATACTTTCTTCAACGGCTTTTTGGGCACATAAGCGCCGGTGATAGACTCCCACCCATGCGTACCTGGTCTCCAACTGCATTTGTATCCCCACACAGGAGTACCATCATCATGCCACATGTCAAGATATATGCAATATTTCTCACCAATTACGTTCTCGCCCCGGCTTTCGCCACCGAACACAATAGGCGTCAGATCTGGCTTGTCGAACTCAAATTTCTTCCACAATCCACCTTTAAATACATCATCACCAAAACCAGACATGGCAACGGCTAATGCAAAAAACGGCAAAAGATACACTTTCACGAAAGACATCCTCACTTTTTATTATGACTATCGTAAAATGATGGTCATGCCCAAGGTCGACACTCGCCTCTGGAATTTCTCAATCGGCAGAACTCCGCTCGTCACGCGCAGTTCATCGAAACTGAGATGTGTGATCGGCGAAGCCTTGCATTCATTGCATCCTACAGTTCCTTTATGACATCCTAACACAAGCCGAAGATTAGATGATGCCGTGGCCGTTCCCAGCTGGTTCAACTGTCCGTTTTTCCAGTTGTCTGCAACCTTAACATAATCAATGTAGAGTTTCACGACCTCCGTAGGTTTGCCATCTCGCATCCCCTGATCGATGGTAAAAGCGATATGATGCCAGGCGCCATCGAAGATATTGCCCCAATTGGAAGCGGTTTTAGCTTCACCCCCTGTTTGTGTCGGATTGTCAAATACCGTATACAAACCATTATTGTAGCGTTGAACATACGCCAGATGCACGGCACTCCAGTCCTTTGCCGCCGTCATGCACATCAAATGCCCCCAATTCGGAACATTGCCTGATACTGCATCCATTTTCATGAAGAACTCGATCGTCAAGGCCTGACAGCTTCTCAGATTGACATGCGATATATCGAAGGTTGCCGCCGTTCCATTTCTTATCTGAAGAGCTGATTTATTGGACGCAAGCAGGACATTGCCCGCGCCATCCTCTATACCGGAGAACACAAACGGCTCATAAACAAGATTTCCTTCCGCAAAATCGGATGAGAGTTTCGCATTATCCACAGCCGTTGCAGTACCAACACTCGGCTCGCAATTACCATCGAAAGAGCAGTGAAGCAATGTCTTTCCAACTGACGCAGTTGCAAAACGAAGCATATCATCACGCGAAAGGATCTCATCGGTAAAGCGGATTTCATCCCATGCGCCCCCACTGCACCAGCCACCGTTCGACTTTCCGCCAAAGCACCAGACAGCTCCGTCCACATAATGCAAAGGTCCTTTCAATATTGTGCTTTGAATCTTCCTGTAATCAATGTATAAAATAAATTCATGCGTCTTTTCGTCAATAGTGAAAGCAAGATGATGCCACAAACCATCTGCAATCAACGTATAAGCCGAACTTGAAAGCTCCACAGATGATTCTTTTTCCGTGCTACCGTCATCCTTGACATAGACATACCTGAGTCTGAGATGTTTGCAGTTCTCGGTGTAAAGCATGAACGTCTCGTCATTCGCTCCATCATGACGGGAGATCAAAGAAACGTAATGTCCACTGGCAACAGTATTGACAAAGCACTCAACTGTTCCGTGCTGGACATGCAGATCCTTGGCGCCATCCTTTTCCGTTATTGCGATGATTCCGCCTATATTCGATTCGGTTCCAACTGGATGGTACATATGCGATAGCGCACTGACGTTTTCGACAGGCTCACCATTCACTCCATCACGATACATATTGAAAGGTGAGACAAAGAAATTGGTCGCCACCAGAGACTGAAAGCGAATTCCCCACGCCTGCCCTTTGTAGAACTCCGACAGGCGGGCAGGATATTTTTGTTCTTCAAGCGGAGCCGGAGACTCCACTGCATTTGGATACTCGTATCCAAGATCTCTAACAATACCGGGTGTGTCATCAAAATGATACCAGGCAAGAGTCTTGCCCATAACGTCATGAACCAACACTAAAACCATGGCGACAATTGGAAGAACCTTAATTTTCATATAGAACATCTCCTTATCCTTTCGTATTTGGATTGGAGTGGAATATATCATGACCTATTTTTTTTTTGTCAAGCAATTTTTCACGCAATTTTGGCAATTTGAGAGGGTGTGAAAATTTTTGCAAGTAGCATCATGCCGCGATAGGGAGATTAGAGCGGATTGTCGTCCGGGGTTCTTTACAGGATGATAACCCTCAAAAATACTGAACACGAATGGCAAGGGAGGCTCAAAAAAGTCGCCGCCTACATACAGTCGCACTTCATAGAGGCTTTTGCCAGAGCGACGCGGTTGCCGGGCAGGAAACGGAGCAGGTTCTTGAGCCTGAGGGACATTGCCGCATCGGCTACGTTTGCGGCGGGAAGCTTCGTTACAAACGCCAGCCGCTCAAGAGTTATGCCGTTTGAAGGAATCGCTTTCAATATGTTGGATTCCTCAAGGGTCATCTTTGGTTTTGACCTGGACGCTATGGCCTTCTTTGGCGGTTCACAAGCATTCTCTCCGTGTGCATCGGCTTTGACTGCTGTCGGTTGAACGCGCACTGCCACAGGAACATCAGATGTGGCAACCGCGACATCCTTGGCAGATGTGACCATGGTCGCCCCTTCCCGTATCAACTTCCAGCATCCGGCGGAACTCTTCGAGTCAAGGTTCGCAGGAATCGCCATCACACGGCGTCCGAGCTTCTTCGCAAAATCGCAGGTGATAAGCGTCCCACTCTGCAACGGACA
>JAFXEA010000430.1 GCA_017521065.1 Kiritimatiellia bacterium
ACAAGGAACGTGCTATTCTCGCAGAACGTGTTAAACTCGCTATGGGCGGTAATGCAGAGGATCCGAATGTCATTCAGGTGATCGACATTGCCTGCGACGAATGTCCGGCTGCTGGTTATGAAGTAACCGATTCCTGCCGCGGCTGTCTGGCACATCGCTGTGAGGATGTCTGTAAGCGCGGGGCGATCTGGTTTGACAACGATCACGTGGCTCATATTGATAAAAGCAAATGTGTGGAATGCGGACAGTGTGCAAAGGTCTGCCCGTATTTTGCAATTGTAAATCGCAGCCGCCCCTGCCAGAACGCCTGTAAGGTCAAGGCAATTTCCATTACGGAAAACAACGCGGCAGCCATCGATAATGCGAAATGTATCCAGTGCGGTGCGTGCGTTTACCAGTGCCCGTTCGGCGCAATTACGGATCGCTCCTACATTCTGAATGTGATTGATATGATTCAGAAGAGTGAGAACAACAGCAATTACAAGGTCTACGCCGTCGTTGCACCTTCGATTTCGAGTCAGTTTACTTACGCGAAACTCGGACAGGTGATCACCGGTCTGAAGCGCCTTGGATTCCATACGGTGATCGAAGCCGCACTCGGGGCGGATATGGTGGCGCAGTCCGAATCTCGCGAACTTGCGGAAAAGGGTTTCCTGACGAGCTCCTGCTGTCCGGCGTTCGTGGCGTACATAAAATCCGCATTCCCCAAACTGCTTCCTCTTGTTTCCCACAATCCTTCCCCGATGGTTGCTCTCGCAAAATACCTCAAAGACAACGATGAGAACTGCAAGGTTGTGTTCATTGGTCCCTGTACTGCGAAAAAAGCCGAGGCACAGCTCGCAGAAGTCAAGCCGTATGTGGATGCAGTGATGACATTCGAGGAGCTGCAGGCACTGTACGACAGCCGCGATATTGACATTACCACCTTACCGGAAGATGTCCTCGATAACGCCTCCTATTTCGGACGTATCTTCGCACGTTCCGGCGGTCTTTCTGACGCGGTAGCACAGGCGATGAAGGAACAGAATATTGACTTTGCTCTCAAGGCAGTTCCCTGTGATGGGATTGAAGCCTGCCGTACAGCCCTGCTGAAAGCGAGCAAGAACCTTCTTGATGGCAATTTCATTGAAGGAATGGCATGTATCGGCGGTTGTATCGGCGGCGCAGGCTGCTTGACTCACGGCGAAAAGAACAAAGCAGAGGTCGATAAATACGGCAAAGAAGCAATGGAAAAAACGATCAGCGATGCTGTATCGATTCTGAAATAGACCGTAACATACGAATATCATATAGAAATAACAAGGATTGAATATTATGGCAAAAGTTACTATTATTGGCGCCGGCAGCGTCGGTTCAACAATTGCATTCGCCATGGCAAGCGGCGGCTATGTTTCTGAAATCGTTATGATCGACATAAACGAAGAAAAAGCTCTCGGCGAAGCTCTTGACATTCGCCAGGGCGTTCCGTTCTGTCCCCCTGTGTCTATTTATGCAGGCTCCTACCGTGATGCTGCAAACTCTGATATTGTGGTACTGACTTCCGGTCTTGCACGTAAGCCCGGCCAGACGAGACTTGATCTTGCCCAGACAAACGTGAACATCATGAAATCCATCATTCCTCAGGTTACCGCATATGCTCCGAATGCAGCCTATGTAATCGTTTCCAATCCCGTTGATATCATTACATATGTTTGGAATAAACTGTCCGGACTTCCGGAAAAGAAGATTATCGGTTCCGGTACGATCCTCGATACAGCACGTCTCCGCGCAAGAATCTCCGAATATTACGACATTAACCAGCAGAATGTACATGCGTATGTATTCGGCGAACATGGCGACTCTTCCTTTGTGCCGTGGTCTCTTGCCAACATTTCCAATGTACCGATTGCTGAATATCCCCATGTGGTAAAAACTGAAAATGCACTGTTTCCTCCTCTGAATTATAAGGAGGTAGAAGAATATATGCGTAAGTCCGGTGGACGTGTCATTCAGAGAAAGGGTGCAACGTTCTATGCGGTGTCCCTGGCCGTCTGCCATATTTGCAAGAGCCTTATCAACGGCATGGATACGACGATGACTGTTTCCACAATGATGCACGGTGAATACGGCATCGAAGATGTGTGTCTCAGTACTCTTAACATTGTTGGTCGTGATGGTATCAACGGCAGAATTCTTCTTCCCCTGACGGATGAAGAAACCGCACTTCTTCACAAGAGTGCAGGCTGTCTTAAGGAAATCATCCACAATATTCAGATTTAAGGAGCAGATTGTAACATGGAATATCGTATTGAACATGACTCGATGGGCGAAGTCAAAGTCCCGGCAGATAAGTACTGGGCAGCCCAGACCGAGAGAAGCCACGAAAACTTCAAGATCGGCGTCGGAATTGAAACCATGCCCCGGGAGATTACCAAGGCATTCGGTATCCTCAAGAAGGCAGCCGCCATCGCCAACAACGAACTGAAACCCCAGAAGATGACCGACGAAAAGCTCGCTGTTATCTCTCAGGCGTGCGACGAAGTTATCGCAGGTGATCTTAACGACCATTTCCCGCTCGTTGTATGGCAGACCGGTTCCGGTACCCAGTCCAATATGAACGCCAACGAAGTCATCGCAAACCGTGCAAACGAACTCGCCGGAAAGAAACTCTGCCATCCGAACGATGACATCAACATGAGCCAGTCCTCCAATGACACCTTCCCGACTGCCATGCACATTGCAGCGGTATGTGCTCTCGAAGACAAGCTCATTCCCGCCGTATCCAAGCTCATCACCACTTTCCGCAAGCTGGAAGTTATGCACGAAGGCATCACCAAGAGCGGTCGTACCCACCTTCAGGACGCGACCCCGATCCGTTTCTCCCAGGAAATTTCCGGCTGGCGTTCCTCCCTTGAAATGGACGTTGCCCTCATCGAAAAGTCCCTGCCCGCACTCAAGTCCCTCGCACTCGGCGGAACTGCAGTCGGTACCGGGCTGAATGCTCCTACAGGCTTTGACGTGAAGGTTGCAGACGCAGTTTCCGCGATCACCGGCAAGAAGTTCGAAACTGCGGAAAACAAATTCCACGCATTGACCTCCAAGGATGAACTCGTCTTCGCGCACGGCGCGGTCAAGGCTCTTGCGTGCGACATGATGAAGATTGCCAACGACGTTCGCTGGCTCGCTTCCGGTCCGCGTCTCGGCATCGGCGAAATCACCATTCCCGAAAACGAACCCGGCTCCTCCATCATGCCCGGTAAGGTCAATCCGACCCAGTGTGAAGCTGTGACCATGGTTGCCGTACAGGTTATGGGCAACGACGTAGCCGTATCCATGGCAGCGTCCCAGGGCAACTTCGAACTCAACGTCTTCATGCCCGTCTGCATCTACAATTTCCTGCAGTCCTGCCGTCTCCTCGCGGAAGCAATCGTTTCCTTCAACGATAACTGCGCGGTCGGCATCCGTGCGAACGAACAGAAGATGCACGACAATCTTTACAACTCCCTCATGCTCGTTACCGCGCTGAACCCCTACATCGGCTACGAAAACGCAGCAAAGACCGCAAAGAAAGCATACAAGGACAACATCTCCCTGAAGGAAGCGTGCGTGGAACTTGGATTCCTCACCGCAGAAAAGTTCGACGAAGTCTTCAAGCCCGAAGACATGGCGTAAAAATAAGAGAGTAATATTATGAAAAAAATAAGTTATTACCCCGGCTGTACGCTGAAGAACAAGGCGAAGGATCTCGATCGTTACGCTCGTGAAACCCTTGCCGTTCTCGGCTATGAGCTGGATGAAATCGAGAACTGGCAGTGCTGCGGCGGTGCGTATACATCCGCAAAGGATGAAATCGCAACAAAACTGCCGTCGGTACGCGCCCTCAAGGCCGGTTACGAAAATGGCGGGAAGGTACTCACCGTATGTTCCGCATGCTATAACGTACTCAAGCAGACCAATCACGAATTCAAAGTCAACTCTGACTTCGATATGCGCGTGAACAACTACATGGGGGAGGACGGCGGATATCACGGCGAAGGCGAAGTCGTGCATTTTCTCGAATTCCTCAGAGATGAGATCGGCTTCGATCGGGTGAAAGCGGCTGTCAAGAATCCTCTCACCGGCAAAAAGATCGGTGCTTATTACGGATGCCTGCTGCTCAGACCCTCATCCGTGCTGGGATTTGACGATCCCGAAAATCCCAAGCTCATGGAAGACCTGATCCGTGCACTGGGAGCAGAGCCTGTGATCTATCCCATGAGAAACGAATGCTGCGGCGGTTACATTACCCTTGACGACAAAAACGCGGCAAAAAAGAGAAGCACCAAGGTGGCAGAGTCCGCAAAGGAAATGGGCGCTGACTGCATGATTACAGCCTGTCCCCTTTGCCTCTACAACATCACGAAGAACGCGGATACCGAAATGGAAGTGAAGTACTTCACCGAGTTGATCGCGGAAGCGTTCGGAATCCTGTAAGGAGGATCATATGGAAAACAGGAATTTCAAGGAACAGATCCTCAGAATCAGCGGTGCGGACGTGAGAAAGTGCATGCGGTGCGGCAAATGTTCCGCGGCATGCCCGTCATACGATGAGATGGAATACCATCCTCACCAGTTTGTGAACATGGTAAACGACGGCAAGATCGAAAAGCTGATGGAATCGAAGTCCATCTACAAGTGCCTCACCTGCTTCGCTTGCGTGGAAAGATGTCCGAGAGGCGTGGAACCGGCGAAAGTGATCGAAGCCGTGCGTCTCGAAGTGATCCGTCAGCAGGGAAAGAATTACATGAAGCCCGACGATATTCCCGCAAAGCTCGACGAAGATATGCCCGGTCAGCTTCTCATGACTGCCATGAGAAAGTATACAAAGTAAAGGAGGAGCGAGAGAAATGCAAAGAATAGGCGTATTTGTCTGCCACTGCGGTACCAATATCGCGGCAACGGTGGACGTAAAGGCTGTGGCGGAAGCACTGTCCCACGAAAACGGCGTGGTATACTCGGTGGACTACCAGTATATGTGCTCCGAATCCGGTCAGAACATGATCAAGGATGCTATCCGTGACTACAAGCTCACAGGCGTGGTCATCTGCTCCTGCTCCCCCAGAATGCACGAAGCAACCTTCAGAAAGGCTGCATCTGCGGCAGGACTGAACCCCTACATGGTGGAAGTAGCCAACATCCGCGAGCAGTGCTCCTGGATCCATAAGGACATCAAAGAGGGCACCGAAAAGGCGATTATCCTCGGCAGAGCCGCAATCGCAAAGGTGCATCTCAATGCTCCTCTTCAGGCGGGCGAATCTCCCGTAACCAAGAGAGCACTTGTCATCGGCGGCGGCATTGCGGGTATTCAGACCGCACTTGACATCGCGGAAGCAGGCTTTGAAGTGGATATCGTGGAAAAGAAGCCCACCATCGGCGGCAAGATGACCCAGATCGACAAGACCTTCCCGACCCTCGACTGCGCGGCTTGTATTCTGACACCTAAGATGGTGGACTGCGCGCAGAACGAAAAGATCAAAATCTACTCCTACTCCGAAGTGGAAGCGGTCAGCGGATTCGTGGGCAACTTCTCCGTAAAGATCAGAAAGAAAGCAAGATACGTAGACGAAAATAAATGTACAGGCTGTGGTCTCTGTACCGAAAAATGTCCCCAGAAGAAGGTTCCCAACGAATTCAACCTGGGCATGGATAACAGACGTGCCGTATACATCCCCTTCGCACAGGCAGTTCCGAAGGTAGCAACCATTGACCCCGACTACTGCACCATGCTGAAAACCGGCAAGTGCGGTGTCTGTGCAAAGGTATGTACCGCAGGTGCCATCAACTACGAGCAGACCGACGAGATCATCGAAGAAAA
>JAFXEA010000431.1 GCA_017521065.1 Kiritimatiellia bacterium
CAGGTTGAACCGCACTTCAAGATATTCGTATGCGCTTGTGAGATTCAGACGGCGGAAGAATGGAAGATACCATTTAACAACAACCGGCGCCATCAGCAGGATACCGAACGAAATCGCAAAATAGCTCATGTCGCCCGAAAAGCTCATCGCAGGGATTGAAATAAATGTGATGGATGAAAACATCGTCGCATAAATCGACAGTGACACGACCCACCAAGGCAGTTTCCCTCCCGCCTTGAAATATGCGTCGGCATCCCTGTTGCGGCGCATGAACCAGAACCCCATCCCGGCCATCAGGAGGAAATAGGTAATGACTACTGCGACATCTATCGATTTCATAGAGGCTGAAAGGAATAGACGATAACTACAGTACCATCAATCCATTTCATAAGGATTGACTGAGCAAATCCTTGGCCGCATTCCACGTGTCCAACTGCTTTTTGGCGCAATTCGTGGTAACACTCTGGGCTCCTCTGCGGAAAGCTTCTATCATGTTCGGGAAATCGTCAATCGTCCATGCATGGAATTCAAAGCCTGCCTTTTTTATTGTCGCTATAAATTCCGCAGTCACATCGTGCGAATGGAAACGGCAGTCGATTCCATCGACACCTATGCGCTTGAGAGTCGATATGAGGGCGCTTGCTTTCAGCGGCACTGAAGTCTTCCCCTTGCCTCTCCGTCCGGTCGTAAGCCAGTATACCTTATATTCAGGCATGGACGATTTCAGCGCCTTGCAGGTTTCCTCTTCGAACGAGATGAACAATGTATTCCCAGGTGTCGCATTCTTCTGTCCTGCAAAAACATCCTTGATGTACGGAACGATTTCAGGACCGGTTTTCACTTCGACATAAATGTATCTTCCGTTTCGAGCCAGCTTGAGCACCTCTTCAAGAAGCGCAGGCCGTGTTCCTGCGAATTTTGACCCCTTCCAGACGCCCCAATTGCCCACATCGAGCTTTGAAACCTCGTCCCATGTGACATCCGCACAGCTGTTGGTGTTTACCCCGTTAGTCGTACGGCGCAGATTTCTGTCGTGGAACGTATACACCTTCCCGTCTTTTGACAGATAGACATCACATTCAAACCCGAAGCCGCGCTCTACAGCCGTACGAAAAGCGGGTAAAGTGTTTTCCGGCGCATCAAAAGATTCACCTCTGTGGGATATCAGTGTCGAATATCCCGGAACAGCCGCATCGGCCACTGTTACTGCATAAAACACCGCATAAGCAATCAACTTCTTCATTGTTCAGTTCCTTTAATTTTATTTGTTTAATTCTTCACACATTTCATCTGTATAATTATTGTAGTCCACACACTCCATCAAGATGCCGTCAGCCTTGACCTCGTGTGCGAGATTCAAGAGAATCCTTGTCGCTTCCCGTTTGGAAACACCGAGCATACGTGCATAGTCGCCGATGCCGCGTTTCTTTATCTGGCAATACTCGCTGACCGGACAGAACAGCTGACAGTCCCCTTTATCCCGCGCAACACTGCGATAGAATGTCCGTGTGGATTCCAGCGGATGCTTGGGATCCGGATCATAGGCCATAATGACAATGCCGTCGATGATGCCGTTTCGGGCTAGTCTCCGCCAATCAATCCCCCGTTCACGATACATTGCATCTGGATCGGCGTGACGGTCGTAGATGCCGAGAAGAAAGCGGATCTTGTGTCCCGTCCCATCCAAATGACGACGGACACTGCAGAAGAACGAATACTGACGCTCCGCGACGAGCGCGATCCACCGCTTATCCGTCGGAGGGGGAAGTGGTTCTCCGGGATAGCGGGAATTCCACACGTCGATGTTCGGCTGCACATATTCGTTACGCACGCCCCACCCTCCCGTCCGCCAGGCCTCTATGTAAAGCGTATCCGGACCCGCAGCCAGAATTTCATCCAAAAGCCGAAGTTTATGCGTCACAACTTCAGGGAAAGAGACTGAACAGCGCCCAACCCAAGGAGTTCTATTCGTATTGGCACACCAGAACTGCGGATGCGCTATATTCCAACCTCCGATCTTACTTACATGCCAGTGATTTTCCTCATAGGGCCAATATGCACAGAATCCGAGCTTTCGTTTTGCGCACTCTTTGGATGCAGCAGAATAAACATCCTCGGCAGGAGAAACACCGAACAGACGCACATGACCGGTTCTTACCCCTCCATCAGGAATACGCACCTGACTGAACGGCGCAACGAGCCCCTCCACAGACTCCTCCCTGCTCGCATGTCGCGGCATCGACCCCCCGGTCACACGCCAGGCAAGCGTATCTGGTTTCGTTCGCACAACATGGTCGATGATGTTGTGGACACCTTTTGCCGTTTCGATATCAAACTGTTTCCCGAAATCCCAATGATCGACCTGCGCAATCTTCTCGAAAGCGGGACGCAGAGCGTCCGCTTCATCAAGACTGCGCACATAAAGCCGTCCGTTCCGGTCGTATACGATACGCCTCCCGTCAGGCGAAAAGCACGGATTCTCCCCGACGCAGACACGCCGGGTTCGACCGCTGACCATATCCCGCACATAAACGCACCAGCCTGGATCGCCGGGAAGAAATCCCGAATAGCAGATCTTACTCCCGTCATTCGACCAACGCGGAGAATGACATGAGGATTTCTCAGGATTTGTCAGACAGTATTTTGCGTCGGTACAGACAGACTCTTCTCCGACCATTTCAACAGGAGCGACAATGATGCGCCAGTTCGTCCAGAAATTCCGCACTTCAGACCAGAGAATAGATTTCCCGTCTGGGGAAACGGACGGCTGCATCACACCGGCGTTATGATTGGGAGATATATGACGACGAATCTTGATTCCTCTACCGCGAAGAGATAGAGATGCCATGTGGGAAACGCAGAGCCGCTTCGGTCCCGTACCGTTCTCCTCCCCGCGCGATGTTGAGAACCAAATCGTACCGTCAGGCGCAACAGACGCACCGTAATCGAATACACGGCCGTGTGTCAATTGCACGTGACGGCCATTTTTCGATAGCCACAAATTCGCGCCGTCGTCCATCGGGTTGTTCCGCACGGCAACAAACGACGTGTTACTCGCCAGTGAATAGGTATAGATCAACGCGCCATCTGAAGTCCAGGCGGGAAAACCGGCAAACCCCTTATCCGACCGGATCCATTTTATGTTTCCTCCGGAACTCGGCATCACGCCGACAGCCAGCCGCCCATTCCTGACCGCCTCGAAAGCGAGCTTAGTTCCATCAGGCGAAAACACACCCTTGCGCCCCTCCCCAATCGCACGCTCATCCGAATCGGATGCAAAAGCCGCGAAAGCGAAAGACGATAAGACAATTGCGATAAAACGAACAATCGACATATAAAAAACCTTACATTACCTGACAACAACAGCAAAACCATTATTGTATTTGGCTCTGAAAATGCCGTTGTGCACCTCTATCTTCCAGTTTTTCGACACCACCCCATCTATCTTCACAATCCAGCCGGAAAGATTCTCCGTACCCGATAATGCCCCTGTCGCTCTGACAATATTTACAGCCGGGAGATCTTTTTCGTCTGCACCGCCCAGATTCAAAACATCAACCGCCCCAGTATCAGGGAGCACAAGATCACCTTCAACCACCAGCGGCGTCTTCTGTCCGGCAGGTGCGGAAAAGCCCGCACCCGACTCGAGCGACACATTTGCTACAGTGCCCGTACCGCCTAAATACGCGCCTGAAACGACTTCAACGGACGACGGCGTGACAAGACATCCGTCTACCCGCATAGTTCCTTCGGCAACGGTTACAACACCGGACACCCTGTTCGTGACGCTTGCAACCGAAAACGTTCCGGCTCCTGTCTTGATAAATCCGCAGTCCGTCATAACACCCGCCGCTGTATCGTTTGTCGCCGCATTCCAGATATGATACCCCATCACCACATCCGTTCTCCCGTCCCCGGTCATATCTGCAACATCGACAATCGTCCGCGAACCGTTCTGATTTCCGCATGTACGATAACCATTGTATACACTGACAGCCTGCCTTTTCGTTTCAAGCGTTTCATCAGGCCACATCACAAGCGGCCTGTCGCCTTTGAACGTCACACTGTTCTTGAACCCAAAAATACCGAACTGTTCACTCATGCCGAGATTGCTGATATTAAGCGTAGCGTTGTCAAAAACACAATCCATGACTGTTAGTGAACCATGATTACCGGTGCCGGGCGTCACTTCCAGCGTGCCATGATCGACGACAAGCTTTATATTCGGGGTATCATCAGCACCCTGCTTGAAAATATTGCGCTTTTTAATGCGCAGTGTCGCATTAGTGGAAACCGTAACCATCTGCAGCGAATCATCCGCATCTGCCCGAAAGAAGTTCTGCACATTAGATTCAGACAAGAACTCAACGCTCCCTTCTTCAATTCTGAAATCTCCCTTAAAAGGCTTCTTGCACCCATTGTTGGGGAATGAAAGCGTTCCCGCGCCGGTCTTTATAAGATCGCACCGATACTCACCAACAGTATTAGTTCCCCAAGTAAAGCCACTCAAACACATTTCAGCATCAACTCCGTCAATCACATCATCAACACATATCTCAACAGGGTTGCGAACATTCAAAGAAATCAGATGATCCGCATCGTTAAAATCGCCTTCACAGCCAAGAGACTGTTTTTCGGTTCCGGAAAAGTGAATTTTATTGAATACGTACAATGAAGAGTTTCCGCCCAGTTCATAGGAGGCCGACCTGTTTGGTTTAGTATCTGTTGAATGCCAGTTCGCTCCCACATTCACGATGCCGCCATTGAGCTTAAGAGTATTGACGCAAAGCGGCGACGGCGTGAGTGGAGTTGCATCTGAATAATTAGTACAGATATTAAGTACGGCTCCCTTATCCAACTGAATATTCAAACCGCACTCTGGATTGCCGTACGTACCGGACTGATTGCGTTCAAGAAACGTCAACGACGCGCCATTGCGGACCGTCACCCAATGCGGCACCATTCTGGGACCGAGAAAGTTGTGGTTGTTTGGATCAAGACAGGCTATCTCCCCTTCAACGATCTCAATGCCGTTCGTCAGGCCGTTTCCTCGATTAATTCCGCCTTGCTGGGTTTTATGTGAACCTGAAAGGTAATCCGTCAGTACAAGAGTCCCTTTCCCGCGTTTTGTGAAGGACACGGTATCCGGACCCAACCCATATTGATTATTAGCGCCCCAACCGAACAACAACGTGTCGTCGATATCAAACACAACGTGTCCGGGATTGAAACGTCCGTCCATTCGAAGCGATGGTCCGGTAAAGAAATCCGTTGAAATCAGGATGTTATCGCCCGTAGCAAACGTCACGTTTTCCCCCGACGCATTCCTCCAAATAGACGAAGATGTTGTCCACACCTTCGCATCGTCACCGACAAGTGTCAGATCTGCCGCCGAAACGGCCGTTGCCGCCGAAAAGAATACCAATATCATCATCTTCATTTTGCGCGTTCCTTTCTTTCTAATTTCAAAGTCCGTTCATGGAGCGGCACCTTCCTTAACTATTCCAAGGGCGGCGAAGCGCTTGGCGTAGGCGCGGTACTGCGCGGGAGTGAGAGGTTCGAACGGTTTCCGGAACGGGCCGCAGTCGATGCCGATGAACTTCATCATCGCCTTGCGGTAGCTCCAGTTGTCGGATTCGATCATAAGCTCAACAACGCGATTCGCTTCGTCCTGCCATTTCGCCGCCTCGCGGAAACGCCCCTTCTCGGCAAGTTCGCAGATTTTTGCGAAGTGTTTCGGGATAATGTTGTAGGTCGTGCCGATGCCGCCGGAGAAGACGTTTCCGAGCGCAAGACCGCAAAGAAGCTGCTCGTCGCATCCCGCGAACCAAATGGTCTCTTTCGTTTCATCGAGTTTGCGCTTCAGGCATTGCGCGGCGTAGTAGTCGCGCCCCGTGTATTTCATGCCCTTCACGTTAGGGTTGTCGAAAAGACGGATATCTCGTTCAGGCACGAGCGCCGATCCCATCGAATATACCATGAACGGCAAATCCGTCGCCGCAGCGATAGTGCGGTAGTGGTAGAGCGCGGCGTCGAAGGAATTCCGGTAAAGCTGCGGCGTTATCGACGACACCCAATCAATTCCGATATCGGCGGCGTAGCGCGCAAGCTCGACGGAATCGTCGGTGCAGTTGGCGCCAACGTGCGCGATAAGCTTTCCGCGACCACGATTCGCTTTCGCCGCTGCCTGATATACCGCCTTTCGCTCCTCTGTGGACAAGAGCCACCACTCACCAGTCGTGCCGGTCAGATAGAAACCCCTTAAGCCATTGGCATAGCCGTAATCCATGATTCGCGCGACCGTATCGGCATCCACGCGCCCCTTTGCGTCATACGGCGTGAACAGCGCCGCATACGCGCCGGACATTCCGTTGAATGAGTTTTTCTTTTTCATTGGTTCATTGTCATCCGTTAATGAAAACGGCGCAATGATACCACTTACGAGAACCCTTTATGAACAAAATATAATTTTGATGATTTTTTATACAATCCGACAACGCCACATGTGCAAAAAGGAAACGCTCCATGACGAAATGTGAAATCTGTTACAGCAAAGCAATCTCATCGATGGTTAGGCCAGTTGCTACGGCAATTTGGTCATCTGTAAGATTCATAGCCTTAAGATTACGAGCGGCATGAAGTTTTCCCTCGCGAAGGCCAGCTTCTTTACCTTCGCGAAGCCCCACTTCCTTGCCTTTGTTGAAACTGCGTTCCGGCGCAGATGCAAGCGTCTTGTCAACGCGCACATAGTCCCAAAACTTGTCGTAGCCTCTCAACTGTTCCCGGGTATATGCGGATTCCTCAACAAGCTCAACCGCCTGACGAATCTCCTTTGACTCAAGCAATTCCTGCGGCACGCTTTCTGTAGTATTGTTTATCTCTGTCAGGAAGCGAAGCCACAATACTGCCATCTTTCGCTCGGCAATCGTTTGAGGCTTGAATTTAGGCAATTCAACAAATACAAGATAGACTAGTTCTTGAACGAATGGATTGGGGCGGGGATGCGTCCCTTGCGGGCAACAAACGCCTCGCAGGAGAAGCGGTTCACCGGCATCACAGGCGCGTAGCCGAGAAGACCGCCGAACTCCACTGTATCGCCGACCTTCTTGCCGATTACAGGGATGATACTGACAGCGATAATTTCAAAGTGGGTCAGAACCCAAAAAAGAGTTTGATTATTGGCTTATATTCGCCTATTTTTAAAGTTTCAACGATTGCCGTGCCCTTCTTGAAATAAGGGGACATACCATTCAAGAAAATGAGATAAGTTAAAAAGAGTGGGTAGATATTTGATTAATTGAATGATTTCTGTTGGTTCTTGAAGGGACAGACCCTTCAAAATGCAACGCGCAAGCTGCGCGTTGTACGGGTGGGGAATTGGGATTGTTTTGATTGAGAGAGTCTTTTGAGAAGGGATGATTTTTTTTTTGACAGTTCTAAAAGGTTTCGCCCATAATGTACTTGGGTCCTACGGTGACTCCGGATGGGAACGTGCCGGATTTAAGGCACTTAAGAACGGCTGTAGCGACCGCACATCAGCCCTTCTTCACGCAACTTGGCGACCGCCTGTTCTGCAATGCCTTTGCTGACTTCAAGAATCTCGGCAACATCGCGCATTGGCGGAATGATTTTGCCCCGTCAAAAAGATTTATCGATGCATGGACATAAATGCGCAGAAATAATATAATAAACGCGTTATGAAAGCAAAGGTTCTAATCATTCTTCCGACCGACAAATTTCTGCACCGACAGATACTTGAAGGCATTCTGGCCTACGGACGCGAACATGGTCCGTGGCAGTTCCATTTCGAGACAGGCAACCGTTACGAACAGGGTCTTGGCAAGGGACGACGGTGGGGCTGCACGGGGATAATCGCCATGCTGCGGGAGCATTCACAGCTGGAGGAACTGATTGACACGAAAATACCGGCGGTATTCATAAATCCGCCTTTCAACGAAAAAGCAAAAAACAGCATGCCGCCAAAATGGGCGACGTTCGTAAACCGCAACCAGGAGAATGTTGGAGCTACCGCTGCAGAGTATTTCCTTTCGAGAGGATACAGGAACTTCGCATTCGTCGGAACACCTCTGATAAAAGCTGCGGAATGGTGCGAACGGAGACTGGATGGATTCCGATCGAGACTCAAAAAGGAAGGTTTGGACAGCACAGCGTTTAACGCATCCACACGAGAGGTATCCTCTGATTTTGACATGGAATCCACCGAACTCACTGAATGGCTGAAATCGCTGCCTCCCCAGACGGCGCTCTATGCGGCATGGGACCGTCGCGCGCTTCAGGTCATGGGGCTGTGCCTTGACGCAGGGATCTCAGTTCCAGGCTCCATCTCCATCCTCGGAACCGACAATGACGAGGTCCTGTGCGAATCGTTCTCCCCTTCACTATCCTCGATATCACTTGACGGACGCAACGCCGGGATTCTTTGCGCCCAGCTGCTTGACGCCCATATGCAGAAGCGAAAGGTGGAACCGCTCGTCGACTTGGCATTTCCGCGTGTGGTGACGCGGCAATCCACTGACGAGATGCAGGTTCCGGATCGTTTTGTCGCAAAGGCTCTGACAATCGTCCGCAGGGATCTGTCGGAACGTCACACGATCTCCAAACTTGCAATGGCCGTTGGAGTTTCAAAACGCACCCTTGAGATGAAAGCCAATCTCGTGCTCGGCACAACACTGAAGGCTGAAATCGAAAAGATCAGGCTCAATGAAGCGGTAAGGATGATATCAAACTCCGGCCTTTCGATCCAGTCAGTAGCGGAGAAATGCGGCTTCTGCTGCGCCAGCCACCTGAACACACGCTTCAAAGCCGTATTCGGGCACAACCCGTCAGTATTCCGCTATCAGGATCCGAAATAAATCATGCGTTCTTTTTCACTCGACGCATGAGGATGACGGCAACAACGACCCAGATAATCAGCATCACGAGTGACACAAGAAACACCGGCATCCAGCCAACCGTGAACACAAGCGCGAACGAGAGGGCGACCCATATGTTCATGCCGGGTTCATGAAGCAGCTGCTTTCCTGCAAATGATGCGGCGGCGATGGTCTTGTTGTCGGGATCCACAGTACGCAGGAGGAGCAATCCTGTCGCCGTGACGCCGGAAGCCTGACCGAACTCCGCAATGCCACGCTCAAACCAGGCTTCCTTGAAGAGACGCGGGAAGAAATACATCACCGAACACACACACCACACGGCGCCAGCGACCGTCATTATGGCAAGAGGAACCCAATTTGCCGCCACCACGGAAAGCTCGATCGTCGCAACCGCCGCCAAGGCGAGATAGTCAAGAGCCGCACCGGAAATGCGGTTCATCTGCTCCTTGTCCACAAGCAGATCAACGTTTATCATCTTTGCGAACAGCTGAAGCAGCACTCCGCCCAACATGCAAAGCGGGAATATCGGGAAGCCTTTGAAAAGACGAGTCTTGGCATCCGGAAGAAACGCGATCTCAAGGGCCCGAAGGCCTTCAAGTATTCCGTATCCGATCAACACCGCAATGCCAATGATTGCAATATGCCAGGCGAGAGAGTCAACCGAATCCGCCAGCACTGTCTGCTTACCGGCCGAAGGGCGCTCCCCTTTTGTGTGGATTCCGCGACGTTCATTGAGCGAACGCTTGCTGAACGGGCGGACGGTCTTGATGTATCCGCGTGAGTACGCCCAGTTCACAAGAGCCATACCGACCACAATGCCCGTCACCATGCCGATGGTGGCGACCGTGTAGCCAAGAGCGATACCGTCAGTCCAGTTGTGCGCCTTGAACGCCTCCTGCATTCCACCGACAGTTCCGTGACCGCCCTCAAAACCCATCTCAAGCAGGTTTCCGAATGCCGCCGGGACATTGAACATCGGAGCGAGAAGGAAACCCGCGAGACCTACGCCTACAACGAACTGACCCCAGACTACAATCTGGGCGAGAGTAAGCTGAGGGATGACAGATGCCGCAAGATTCTTCACCTTCGGCACCCCGCCTCCAAGAAAGAGCGTCGCGAAAATGATGTTGATCAGAAACCCCGGCATATTGCGCATCTCATTCGTGATATTCACGGGGATATGTTCACGGAAGCAGGATATTATCAACAGCCCCAGCAATCCTCCCACTATGGAACTCGGCAGATAAAGCCGCTGGAGAAGCGGAATCTGCACGCGAAGTATCTTGCCGGATATAAGAAGAATTGATAATGCGGCGAATATTATCACTGCTGTCATTTACGGGGATCCCTGTATCCTAGAATTGTCAGCCGATCTTCGGCAGTTTCTTGAAGCTCTCCTCCAGTTCCGAATCGCGAGGTATGTAGTCGCACATCGAGCCATCATTGAACTTCTGGTAGGCAAACATATCAAAATAGCCGGTGCCGGTAAGACCGAAGAGAATCGTCTCTTCCTTGCCCTCCGCCTTGCAGCGCAACGCCTCGTCGATTGCGGCGCGAATCGCATGGCTGGATTCAGGAGCAGGCAGGATGCCTTCCACCCGGGCAAACTGCTGTGCGGCGGCGAACACGCTCGTCTGCTCCACGGAACGCGCCTCCATCAGCCCCTGAGCGTACAGCTCGGAGAGCGTGGAGCTCATGCCATGATACCTGAGACCGCCGGCATGGTTCGCGGACGGGATGAAATCGTGGCCAAGCGTGTACATCTTCTGGAGGGGACAGACCCTTCCGGTGTCGCAATAGTCGTAGGCGTACTTTCCGCGCGTAAGGGACGGACAGCTTGCCGGTTCGACCGCAATGAAGCGGTAATCCGCCTCTCCACGGAGCTTCTCCCCCATGAACGGCGAGATGAGTCCGCCAAGGTTCGAACCGCCGCCGGCGCAACCGATGATGACATCAGGCTTGACCCCAAGCTTATCGAACGCAGACTTCGCCTCAAGACCTATGATGGACTGGTGCAGAAGAACCTGCGCAAGCACAGATCCCAGAACATAGCGATACCCTTCCTGCGAAGAAGCCGCCTCGACCGCCTCGGAGATTGCGCAGCCAAGGGAACCTGTAGTACCGGGATGAGCCTCGTTGATTGCCCTGCCGACAGCTGTCGTCATCGACGGCG
>JAFXEA010000432.1 GCA_017521065.1 Kiritimatiellia bacterium
GCACCAGAATGGAATCCAGGATTCCCTACCCACAGAAGAACCCGGCCACCCTTTCCATATCTCCTCCTTATATCCGCAATCTTTTGAGGCTTAAGCGAAGATGCATCATTGATAAGCAGCACTTTAGGTGCCGACACCGCAAACTCCTCATTCATCACATCCTCAATTGCATAATGATCGAAGCGGGCACCAACACGCCACAGCACATCCGCCAACTGTCTATTTCTTGCTCCTGGGCACATCCATCCTTCAGTAAACAACTTCCATGATATGAAATCCGTAGAGCGATCATCAAAGAATGCGGCTATGCGATTGCTGCCATAATTTTTGCCGTAGGAATGGCGGACAATATCCACAACCTTTCTCCAAGCCTCCATTGCGCCAGGATAATCGTACCAGTTGTTTGCGAGCGGATACGCATGAACAGTTCCACCCCAGGCAAATGACGCCGCCGCGAAATACTTGAGGAAATTGGAGAACGTGGAATCGTCGTGCGTCTCCTGCCAGCGATCGGATTTGTATATGCCCGACTGCAGATATTTTCCGTACGGATAGCGCACATCCATCTCCGCAATCATCAGTTTCCTATGTAGCACCATCGAGCCGTTATAGGCCTCCATACCGATCGGAACAGTAATCTCATCCCTCCGGCGCGAATACCCCGGCAGCCAAATGATAAAATCTGTGCTTGGATCATTCATCATCATCGACAGCGCATGACGGCCACGGCCATCGTCTCCACCAAGGGTGCTGGCGCAGGAATAGCCGCCTACGAGAAGTCGCGGCGCTCCCATCTTAACTCCTGCACGAAATCCGCTATTCATGCGCGCTACTGCATATGAGCAGCACTCGCGAAAGTCCGAAGCCGGTGACGGCTTGATCGAAACATATTCACAATCAGGATAAAGATCCGCTTCAGATGGCACTTCCGCTTCGGATATCTTTGCGCCAGGCATTCCCCAAGCAGCGGCAAGTGCAGCATCAGTTCCATACTTTTCCGCAAGAAAGGCGCGAAATGCCCTTGGTGCAATGCCGGAGGTCCACGGATCCGTCTGTAGCCTGAACTGAGAGTCGTCACCTCCTGTCACATAGACGCCAATAACCGCTTTCGACGCGTCTGTTTTCTCAAAACGGCGGAGAGCCTCGGCAAAGGATACTGAAACATCGTCCGGAAACTTACGTGAAAAGACACTCGGCACCGGACCTTTCCCCGGAGTTTCCGGATAGGTTTTCGAATAGTCCTTTGAGAATTTCCATGTGTCGAAAATTCGATACTCGCCCTTTGTGTTGCACTCAAGTTCCGAAAGATTCGCACGTTTCCACGATTCCGTAGCGGAAATCTTGCAAACAAGAACAACGTATGCGTTAGTATCCTCCCTTAGAACCTCATATACCTTGCGCTCCAACAAGGCAATATCGTACGAACCATCCTCCTTCAACAGCTGCGGCTCTCTGAAGCCCGACTCTCCGTTGTATGTGGATTCGCCCACATACAGATATGTATTGAAAATCCTGAAGCCAATCTTCGAGAACTCCCTGATGCCGCGCATTGGATCGCGCCGGTTCAAATGCCGGATGCCAGGGAAAATCCTCTCCCCATTCACTTCCAGCTCAATGCGATCCCCTTCCCGGAGAATCTTCGGCATGGCTCTCGGACGCGATTTCAAGGCAATTGACACTTGAGCATCTGTATATGGCACAGGACCGTACTTAATCTGGGGCATATCAGGCTGGCGGCGCATCCAGGGTTTCTCTTTGACATCCACTTTGGACACTTTCACGTCCTCTAAAGAAATCCTGCAAGGGTTGCCGTAAAAGAGAAATCCCACTCGGGCGAATCGCGCATCTTTGGGAACTTTCTGGTATGCGCGCACAAGTATGTCCTTCCCGATTGCTGACTTCGCACCGCTTTCAACGCAAGGATAGTTGCTCGCGCCAGGAATCTCCGTAAATTTCGAATTGAACGCCGTTATGCCTATCTGTCGTCCGGCTGCAGTCTCCCATTTTATTCTCAAGTGTGCAGCGGAACCAAAATTCCATTCATGCTTCTTCCATGTTATATCAAAGCACAGCGGCTGTCCTGGAGTGACGGCTATGGATTGCGCACTTGTACGGAATTCCGAATCTGGAGATTTTCCATCCCAAATGAACGGTTCACCGGCAAAAGCTACAGCTGACGCAAAAAACACAACAAGGCAAAGCATTGACTTCATAATTTCTGCCATTTGCAAACTCCATTCGCTACCATCCAATAGACAAGACAATATCCTTTCTTTGATTTACTGGCATGGTATCACAATCTGCCTTTTGCGTCAATTCTAAAACTTACGTTATTTGCAATAAATCGCCTGCTACCTAACTTTCGCGACATTATTCAATGCCAATACACTCAAGATTCGTCCGTGATGATTGAAAAGAAACCCTAAAAAGAGTTCATTCCCAAAAGCTCCTGTGCGTGCTGAAGGACAACGGATGTGGCGGTCTCGCCCCCAAGCATGCGAGCCACCTCCCGTACACGCCCATCCCCTTCAACCTCTCGTATCGCACTTCTGGTGCGTCCGCCGGAGACGGTCTTGGCGACAACGAAATGCCGGTCGCCAAACACGGCAGACTGAGGAAGATGGGTGATGGCTATCACCTGATGGTGAGCCGATACGGACTTGAGCTTCTCGCCGACAGCCCGACCGGTCTCTCCGCCAAGGTTGGCGTCGATCTCATCAAAGATCAATACCGGAATAGCATCCAGTTCCGCTATGACAGCCTTCAGCGCAAGCATCACTCGCGCAATTTCGCCTGTCGAGGCTATCTGCGCCAAAGGACGCGAAGATTCGCCCGGATTCGGCTCGAACCTGTACACCACCAGATCACAACCGGTTGAATCCGGCTCCTGCGGCTCAAGCGCAACCGAGAACCCGGCCTTGAGAAAGCCAAGTCCGCGCAGCTCCTTTGTGACCGCCTCACCCAGCTTCACACTCGCTTTCCTGCGAGCGGTGGTCAGAGTCGCACCCGCCTTTCTCACAGCCTTTTCGGCGGCAACGATCTGTACATTCAGCTCCTGGATCTTCGCATCACGGTCCTCAAGATCGGAAAGTTTCTGCGCCCGCTTTTCGCGAAGATCCAGAATCTCCCGGACTGTCATACATGCGTATTTGCGCTTGAGACGGCGCACGAGCGAAATGCGATCGTCAAGTGCCTGCAGCGTCTCGGGGTCGGCATCGATACGGCTGACGGAATCCGCAACTGTTCGCGACAGCTCCTGGACCGATGTTATCACATTCTCCAACTCTTCGCTCCACTCGTTGGCGACTTCATGGTACTTCGCCATCTCACGGAACCTGTTCCCGGCCTCGACAAGAAGATCCGCCGCCGAACCGACATCAGATGCGCCGTAAGCACCGCCACCGTCACCAGTAAGCGCTGACGTGGCTGCGTTCGCAGCCTCCACTATCTCAGCCGCATGGGCGGCAGCCGCATGACGTGCGGTCAACGTTTCGTCGTCTTCTTCCGTAAGTTGTGCGGCATCGATCTCTTCGATGCTGTGCCTCAACCTTTCAATCTCATCCGCCACATCCACAGCCCCTTCAAGCGCAGCCCGGCGGGAACTGAGATCGGCAAGAGCACGCCATGCTGATGCATAGCCGGAAAGGTCAACCTTGCCGTACCGGTCAAGAGTGTCGCGCTGAAACCCGTCATCCACGAGAGAACGGCGGTCGTTCGGACCATGTATGTCCACCATCAGCTCCCCAAGCGAGCGGAGCGTCTGCACGGATGTAGCAGAATCGTTTATCCACACACGGCTGCCACCTGAGGCGGAGATTACGCGACGCACAAGAAGAATGCCGTCTTCGCATGGAGGCAACCCCTGATCCTCAAGAAATGCCCCGACCGCACCAACATCGAACTCAGCCTCTATCCTGGCATCGCGGCAGCCGTCGCGGACAGCGCTTGCGTCCGCTCGCGCACCAAGCGCAAGATTGAGAGCTCCCATGAACACGCTCTTGCCCGCACCCGTCTCGCCTGTGATGACGGTCAAGCCTTCGCCAAACTCTGCCTCAGCATGTTCGACGATGGCCAGATTATCGACCTTAAGACGTCTCAGCATGTTATGGATCCTCCTGCCAGCGGATATAGCGCACCTTCGAATCCTGGACTATTGCGACGGCTTTCACCGTATGCGTTATTCCAAGCGATTCTCCGGTGATAGAAACCTCGAAAAACTTCTCTGGAGCATAGGAAAGATACTGCTGCGCTTCCTGCTGGATGTAGCCTGAGCCGCCGCCTATCGCATCCTGCACACGCAGCTGCAGATCATTCCAGTCCTTGAACGTACCGACATCATCGTCCAAGGCCCCTCCAGACAGGTTTTCGCGCTGATTGCCCGTCTGTCGTATCTCGACTATCGCGGATGCGATGTCCGTTGCGTTGGAGACGTCCTGTTCGTTGAACGCGTTCGACCCAGATACGGAAGGCTGCCAGATTCCCGGAACCGTGACAAGGATATCTGCATCCGCTATGTTGGCATTTATCTTTCCGGAGCCAAACACGGTGAAATACTTTCTGATTCCCTTGACTTCGATCTGATCCTTCTTGTCTGCCGTCGGGTTCAGTATGCCGCCGTCAAGGATGGCCTGTGCGCTTATCGGCTCATCCTCATATTCGTTGAAACCTGTCAAGTGCATCAGATCGTCCAGATCTGCAATCTCACCATCTCTCGACGCCGGAAGGTAGTTCGCGTTCTTCTCGATATCACGGCCGTCGATGAAATCCTCGTACATCTCCTTGTAGAAATCCGTCTCCGCCCCACCTTCACCGGTCATCGTACCGTCCGTGTCTCGCCAATCGCACAACTGTCGACTATGCCGTCCCAATAGTCCTCCGGGATTCCGCTTACCGCAAGAATCGCCTCCCATATCTTTGCGAAGTTGGCGTCCCCTCCGGCATAGAGGTTGTTGATGTTCCATTTCGCCTCGATGGGTTTTATCTTCACCGTGACCGAACCGCCGCCTGGATTGAGCGCATCTACCGGTACAGCGCCAGTCGAACACTCGCGGTTGTCCTTCAGATCGACCTTTTCCATGTACCAGCGGTCGTCCTCCAGCTTTTCCTCGTAATCGGTCTCTTCATCAACGGTGACGTTCTGGTAATCCAACATTATCACCTCGGCGATGGCAATGCCGGCATCGGTCAGGTGATCAACCCGAACACGCTCCTGGAGATACAGGTTTATGCGCGTCTGCAGCTGTGCATCAACGGCATAAGTCGCTATCAGCACCGAAAGTACGGCCAGTATCCATATCGCGCCGACAAGCGCACTGCCGCACTTACTCGCCATGCGACCCGTGAAGCCGTCATCAGGAACAGAAATGTCAAATCTTATCATAAATGAAAACCTCTCTTCGCAACCATGCTTTACCGAAAACATATCTGACCGAGAAAGAATTGAAACGGATTATACCACAAACATTTCCCAAAATAAACCCCGCTAAAACACTAAAATTGACGGGGAAATTGTACAATTAAATGAGTCAAATCGGAAAGGCAGGTTGTCGAGGTGGCGAAAGGCTCTTCTAAAGAAGAATGACAGAGAACGGAAGAGGATGGAAAAGCGCAGGAAAGAACGCCCCCATGGGTCACCACATTCCTTGGCCGCGAGAAATATGAACACAATCTCAACGACTGCGACTACTACATCCACCCAGAAATCGCACCCTATTCGGC
>JAFXEA010000433.1 GCA_017521065.1 Kiritimatiellia bacterium
CGGTTGTAGCCGCCGGGCATCGCATGCAGCTGTGAAAGCGCGGCGACCTGAAGTCCGAGCACGGTAGCGGTCTTGGAGCGGACAAGCTCAAGCACATCAGGATTATACTTCTGCGGCATGATGGACGACCCCGTGCAGTATTCGCGCGGGAGCTTGAAGTACGCGAACTCCGGCATTGAAAAGATGATAAGATCCTGCGCAAGACGCGATATGACCGCCATAAGCTGGGCGAGTGCGGAAAGCAGCGCGGCTTCATCTTCGCCACGGGCCATCGATGCGCCGAACACATTGTGGAGCGGACGCGAGAAACCGAGAAGATCGCTCGTAAGCTTGCGGTCGAGCGGCAACGGAACGCCGTACCCTGCGGCGCTTCCAAGCGGGCAGAGATCGTTCATTTGATAGGCAGCCTCCAGGTTCGCCACCTGATCGAGGATCATCTCCGCATGGCCGCTCGCCCACACGCCGACGGAACTTGGCATCGCAGGCTGAAGGTGGGTGCGTCCCACAAGCGGAACAAGAGAATGCTTCTTGCCGAATGCACAGAGCGCAGAAGCTAGAGCGGCAACCTCCCCTTGGAGCGCAAGAATCTGATCCTTGATGTGCAGACGCACATCCACCGCGACCTGGTCGTTGCGGCTGCGTCCGGTATGGATCTTCTTCCCGAGATCACCAAGCGTCTCCGTAAGACGGCGCTCCACCGCCATGTGGACATCCTGATCCGCCTCGCGTATCTCGAACTTCCCGGCGGCGAATTCCTTCACGACCTTGGCGAGCTCACGGCGCACCTTCGCCGCCTCCGCTGGCGTCACAACAGGCGGAACGCCTTTTGGCATCTTCATGCGGGAAAGCATCGTCACATGGGCGGCGGTGCCCGCCGCATCCCACTTCACAAGTTCGCGATCAAGAATCGGATCGTCTCCCACAGTGAATTCAAGCACGTCAGGGTCAACGCTACCGGTTATCGTCTTTTCCGTTTTTTTCATATGCCGCCTCCAGTTTTGAATCAGCTTTCTTCAACAGTTTTTCCAAATCTTCCTTCTTCTCACCTGCCGCCACGCCGAGAAGAAAACGCGTGTAGGCGTCTGCCGCCGCACGCAGCCCGTCGCCGCGCCCAATCGCATAGAGAGGAACTTCGCGGGACTTCAAAAGCGCGGTCGCGCGCACAAGCAGGTTTGATTCGCCCACGTCAATCGCCTCCCTGAAGGAACACACCGCGCGTCCATCAACGAACTTCATGTCGAAATAGGGAGGATAGAGCATCAAGCGGGATGAGAAGAAGTTCTGCTCCCAGTCGCCGCATTCACCGGGTTCGAGAACCGATCTCGCAAGACGGGCAAGGCGTTCATCGCAGGCACGGTCCTGCATTACGGGACTCTTCTCCTCCGTAAGCATCTCAGCCAAGCGTTTACCGTTCCATCCTTCCGTCTTAAGCTTTTCGAGGACCTTCTTCTCCTTTATCCAGCCTGCCACAAATCCTGGCAGAGCGGCGGCCTTTCCCTTCCCGACGCGCAGATCTGTGCAAAGCGCAGGGAAGAACGGCAAACGCCCACCGCTCCATAGCTCAAGGATGAAACGCGTATCCTCCCGGATGGTTTCACTGTCCCGGCATCGCAGGACGCCTTGTGCGAGCCAGTCCGGCATGTCGGCTCCGATAAAGGACTTCGCGATACCCATGCGCAATTCATCGAGATCTGAGTATCCCGGACTCGGCAGGTATATCTTGACCACCTTGGAGCCGTTGCCGCGCGTCTCCGGCCTCACTATGACGCGCGTGTCGTTTGTGCGTCCGCCCATGGCGTATATGACAAGCCCCGGTTCCTTGACCTTCGTACGCTTCACATCGAACGCATTGGAAAGGGAGTCCAGCAGATTTCCTGCAAACGCCAGGATCGGACGGCGAAAGCCCACATCGTCCCGAGGATTGTCGTACGCGACGACACGGATGAAACCATCAGTGCTGACGACAGCCTTCGGCGCAAAATCAAAACCGGCCCTGGCGGAGAACACCGCCAAGGCCACTACTGCAGCAGTCGCAGCAAATACTCTGCGGAACTGCCTCACCCGATTACCCGAAATACGCGGAGTACAGTGCGCGGACCGCCTTCACGCGATCTTCGCTCTTGATGCCGATCATGAACGAAAACTCGCTTGCACCCTGGTTCACCATCGAAATGTTGATGCCATGCTCAGCAAGGGCGGCTGTCGCCTTGGCGAGCATTCCGGCGGAGAACGCCATGCCTTCGCCCACGACCATAAGGATTGCGTAGTTGTGCGTAACGAGCACGGAGTCGGGCGAAAGCTCTCTCTTGATGCGGGCCACTACGCGGTTCTCCGTGGACTTGGTGAACTTGTCGGCGCGAATCACAACGGAGATGGAGTCGATTCCGCTGGGGATGTGCTCATAGGCGACATGCTCTTCCTGAAGAATGTCAAGAAGCTTGTGCGTGAAGCCAACCTCGCGGTTCATGCAGTACTTGTCGATGATGATGTTGCAGAAGCCGTCTGCCGCCGCGATGCCGGTAACGGTGCCAGGGATGACGCGGCGGGACTGCACGATCATCGTGCCGGGCTCGGCGGGATGGTTCGTGTTGCGCACGTTGATCGGAATACGAGCCTGAACCGCCGGGAAGATCGCCTCATCGTTGAACACGCCGAAACCGGCATACGCGAGCTCACGCATTTCGCGGTAGGTCATCGTGTCGATTCCCTCCTTGACCTCAGGAACGATGCGCGGATCGACCGGATATACGTTGTCCACATCCGTAAAGTTCTCGTACACGTCGGCGCGGATCGCCGCCGCGAGAATGGAACCTGTGATGTCCGAACCGCCGCGCGGGAACGTAGCGACCGTGCCATCCTTGCGGAACCCGAAGAATCCGGGATACACTACGATTCCTTCAAAATCGGCAAAGGCCTTCGCAAGCTTGCGGTAGGATTCCGGGTTGAGCGTAGCGTTGCCCGACTCGCCTTCGAGGATCATGCCCGTCTCCTTAGGACCCGCATAGCGGGCCTTGACGCCACGCTTGGAGAACGCCTCGGCGACGAGCTTCGCGGAATTGTCCTCGCCCGCAGCCTTGAGGGTGTCCATGAAGATTCCGGCATCCTTCTTGGAAGAGGCGATGCGAGCCTTGAGATCCTTCTCGATCTCCTTGACGATAGCCTCGCCGAGCTTCAGCTCCTTGGCGATCGACGCATATCTGTCGACGACGGCCTTGAGCGGCTTTGTCGTATCCTTCTTCGCAAGTGCGGCATCCGCGAGCGCGATGAGCAGGTCCGTCACCTTCGTATCGGACTTGTTGCGCTTGCCGGGAGCGCTTACAACAACCATGCGACGCGCAGGGTCGGCGAGCACGATATCCATCACCTTGGATATCTGACCGGCATCTGCGAGACTTGAACCGCCAAATTTGCAAACCTTCATCTTCTTTTCCTCTTCTTTTCGAATTGCAAAACGGGTGGAAATTATATCATGTCCTCCCCCCGCAATGGTAGCAGAAAGATTATTATTTTATCGCTCCGCGCAGGTGTTGCCCTTCCAAGAATGGATCATCCGTCGCAACATATGACAGGGTTGAGGAATCCGCAAAAAACGCAAATGCCCACCCCCGGACATTCCGGTCACGCTACGTCGATTCTTGCGGATGCGGCCTTGCGGAAGCCTGTCACGACAATGCCACCGGACGGATACACATCAGCGACGGCATAGCCGTTCTCGCCAGAATTGAGGACCATCGCCCGGAGGGAATAGTATGTGATGCCGTTCACGCAGCTTATGAGTCCAGCATGCTGATGCCCCGTGAATACGGCGTTCACCTTGCCGCTCTTTTCAAGAACTGCGCGGACGTCAGCGGCGTTGCGCACGATGTGGCGCGGATCGGCGTTGGGATCGAGACACTGGTGTCCGAACACGATAACCTGTCCAGTCGCAGACGCAAGCTCATCTTCCAGCCATGCAAGCTCCTGCGGCGGCACGTTTGCATCCGTCCAGTCCCAGTTGCCGGGAACGTAATCTTCAAGCTTCGAATTGTAGCACGCATCGAGAACGATGAACTTGATGCCTGCGACCTCGAAAGAGTAATGAGGCAACGCCTCCTTCTGGCCGTAGTTTGTAATGCGGGAAAGGAACTCCGGCTTGTCGATCAGGTCAAGATCGTGATTGCCGAGAACATGATAGCGCGGACCCGAGAACTGCGAGAACACCGCCTCCACCCTGTCGAGATATTCGATGGTTGAGGCTTTGTCCGGCCCCTGATCCTTGAAGTCGCCAAGTTCGACCAGGAACGAGGGACGCTCGCTGTCCATGACGGCAACGCACTCGCGGAGCTTGGAAAGCGTCTCGCGATAGGCGGCATCCCCGATGGGATGCTCGCGCTTCGCATAAGGGATGTCGGCATAGTGGCAGTCGGTCACAAGACCGAAGCGCATGAGCGGAAGCTCACCTTTCTTCGGAGACTTGCAGCCAACGACGGAAACCGCCGTGAATGCACCGATTCCTTCGATGAACAGTCTGCGAGAACATTCCATGCCGATACCTCCTTTTGTGATTCCACCGGGCGGTCAGCCGCAGTAGAAGTATTCCTTGACGAGCTTCGCGACCTCTGCCGGCTTCTTCTGGATGTCGCGGCGGAGCGTGCGGTCGTTAAACGCACGGAGCTGTGCGAGAATGCCGTCGATCATCGCAGGCGAAAACACGCCGCACTCCTCATAAACCGCGCGCTGCTCTTCAAGGCAGTCCGCAGAAGCGGCGCAGCTGTCGGGAAGCGTGGCGAGTGTGCTGAGAAGTTTCTCGTTCTCCTTCTTGTGGATGTTGACGTTCACATACGTCGCGTCCGCGACCTTCACGCCATCCTTGAGAGAGAAGCCGTAACGGCATGCGACCGCGAGACCGGCCATGAGCAGATAGACATTGGCGGAGGCGTCAGGCGAGCGCATCTCGACCGTCTGCTTCTCGGCGGTATTGTATGCGGCGGCGGTCTCCTTCGGGTTCGCCTGCTTGCAGAGGTCGGTCTTGGCGGTCCACCCTAGCGGAACGCGCACGAGCACGGAACGGTTGCGGTCGCCCCAGCACACGTTCGTGGGAGCTTCCTGGTGCGGCACCAGACGGAAGTAGCTCGTCGGGTTCATGTTGCCGAACGCCGTGATGGACGGCGCGAGCTTCATCATTCCGGCGATTGCGCGCTTTGCGCTGTCGGAGATCTTGCCGCCCTTGAGCATCTGGTTCTTGCCGTTCTTCATGAGGCGCATGTGGACGTGCAGACCGGAACCCGCCTTACCGACGGTGATCTTCGGCGCGAACGTGATGTCGTAGCCATACTCGGCACCAAGGTTGCGGATCATCCACTTCGCAACGGTAAGCTGGTTGGCGGCATCCTCGGCTGCGCAGGGCAGGAACTCGATCTCGTTCTGCTCGTAGAGCTTGCCATCCTGCGTGAAGTTGCCGACCTCAGAATGTCCGTACTTGATCATGCCGCCGGCGAGCGAGATGTAGTGCATGCACTTCTGGCGGAACTCGTTGAACTTCGCGAACGGAGCGGACTCATGATAGCCGCGCTGGTCAACCGCCGGGAAGGATGCGCTCTCGGGCGCGATGACGTAGTATTCAAGTTCGCCCATCGCCTGGAACTCAAGACCAGTGGCCTTCTTGAACGCGGCGCAAGCCTTGCGGAGCGTGTACTCGGGCGAGGACTCGAGAGGCTCGCCATCCTTGTTGAAGAACGAGCAGAGAAGGCAGAGCGTCGGGAGTTTCGCGAACGGATCGACGAACGCGGAGGAGAAGCGCGGCACGACGTAGAGGTCGGAGCTGGAGGCCTCGATGTAGCTGAAAAGAGAGGAACCGTCAACGCGCTCGCCGCAGGAGAGGATCTCGTCAAGGTACGCCTCGTCGTTCAGGACGAAGTTGAGAGTCTTCAGACGGCCGTCACCACCCGGATACATAAAATTGACGTGGCGTATGCCCTGCGCCTTAATGAACTTCTTTATGTCGGCTTTCGTGAATGCCGCACGAGGTTTCTTGATGCATGCGACGATGTCGCAAACGTTGCTTTCGGAATTTGTCATAGTCTTTATTCCCTTTAGGATTGCTGTGGATTATATCAAATTTCTACGCATCCCATCCAAGCAACTGCAAAATCCGGCAGAATCGCGCATCCCGCGCGTTCACGGTAACGCGAGGCGCGTACCCCAACCGATTTCATGGAGGTTTTTCAGCTGCCTCTAAAGAAAGCAAAGGGTCAAAAGGCCAGCGGTGACGCAATATGGTCCAAACAGCCAGAACCAGCGTCCTTTGAGGGTCTTGACCAAAGCGATAAGAGAGATGTATCCGACGGCAGCCGACAGAAGCGCACCCCATATGAGCAGACCAAGCCCCACCCCTTCCTGCGCCACACCATCCGCCGCACAGAGCATCTTCAGAATTTCAAGGAACATACCGCCGAGTATGAGCGGTGCACTCATGAGAAAGGAGAACTCGGCAGATTTCGACGGCTCAACCCTCCCCGAACGGGCAGCCGCAAGAGTCATGCCGGACCTTGATACGCCAGGAAGCAGCGCCACGGCCTGCATGCACCCCATCCACAATGCACGGAGGAACGAAACGTCCTTCGTCCCTGTCGGAAGGAATCGCGTACCGGCAAGAACCGCACCGGTGAACATAAGAAGCGCACCGACCATTTTCGTGTTGTTGAACAGCGACTCCACTTCCTCCTTGAAGACCGCATACACCGCAACCGCAGGAAGCGCCGACAGCACAATCTTCGCCGCATAGCTGAAATCGCGCTCAGCCACAATCCTCCACAGGGACTTCCTGTAATACAGCGCGACGGAAAGCAGCGTTCCGACATGAAGAAACACATCCAGCTGCAATCCGGCATCCTTCACGCCAAGGACATGCTGGCCGATGACAAGATGTCCGCTTGACGATATCGGCAGAAATTCTGCAATCCCCTGGAGGATAGCGAGAAACGTAACATCAAAAAAACCGCCCATCGGTTCACTTGCCTCCAGCAATGCGTTCAACGAGGCCAGCGACGCGTCCAGCGGCATCCGGAACCGCCATGGCCTTCATGTTTCCGGCCATCTCCAGAAGCGAACCAATATGCACCGCCTTGTGGAAAAGCCATTTGGCAAGCGAGCCGGGAGAGAGCTCATCCTGCGCACCTTCCACAGCCGCCAGCTTTGAAGCGAATGCGGCGGCGTTGTAGTGCTGATGGTTGCGCATTGCGGACGGCAAGGGGATCAGAAACGCAGGCCGTCCCGTCAACGCCAACTCGAAGCACGTAGAAGCCCCAGCCCGCGCGACAACCACATGCGCTGTGGACATGGCGCGTCCCATCTCATGCTCGAATGCGTTCACCCTGGCCGGAATGCCAGCCTCTGCGTATGCTTTCGCCACCCACTCGGCATCCTTTGCTCCCGTCTGGTGGATGACATGCAATTTTCTGCCGATCTTGGACAGATCCTTGTTAAGAAGAACCAAAGCCTTTGATGCAATTTCATTGACCCTGTGCGCACCCTGACTGCCTCCGGTCACAAAAACGCAGAAAGCGTCATCAGGGATATCCTCAAAACGGGGTTGCCCTGCTATATCCGTCCTGACAGGAAGCCCTGTAAGCACAGTCTCTTTGTCAGGGAAATGCTTCGCTGTCTCCTCAAAGCTTATCGCGACAGCCTTTGCCATGCTTGACAGCATATCTACGGCGCGTCCCGGCACGGTGTTGGCCTCGTGAAGCACAACTGGCACCTTGCACCCCGCCGCCGCAAGAACAGGCGGAAGGCTTGAGTACGATCCCATCGCAAGCAGTGCGTCAGGCTTCGCGCGGCGCATCTCTTTCCGGCAGCGCAATATCGCGCGCAGGTTGGCGAAAGCGTTCTTCAGGGAGAGCTGTCGCGCCCCCGTCGCGAAAACCGGTCCTTCCCAACCTTTGAGCACGCTCGACTCAACATCGCGGCCGCTCATCCAGACCGTGACGTCATGGCCGCGTGAGGCAAGCTCCTTCGCCGCGGCGAGACCAGGGAACGCATGTCCGCCAGTCCCACCACACGCGACAACAAGCCTAAAACCCATATCTGGCGACCTCCGCGTATCAGGCAATCACTGCGACGGGCTGGCCCTTGACGACCGCAGTGCCATGCTGCACGAGGAACGTGATCGCACCGGATGCCGTAGCCTTTACAGGATTGAAGAGCTTCATCGCCTCGACGATGCAGACGGCGTCACCGGACTTGACAGACGCTCCGTCAGCCGCAAGATTCGGCTTACCGGGAGCTTCGCTGCGGTAGAACGTTCCGTTCAAGGGAGCGAGAACCTGCGTGCCTGCCGGGATGTCGGCGGATGCCTTTGCCGGCGCAGACGCAGCCGCCGCGGCAGCAGGAGCCGCCACAGCCGCGGACGACGCAAGCGTTTCCGTGTCGGCGGGGATCGGATCGCGCTTTGCCGCCGGCGTGGCGCGCCACTTGAAGTAGCCGAGAGCGACTTCCGGGAAGAGACAATAGGAAAGGATATCCTCCTCAGCCTTGACGAGACCTGCGGGAATCTCCTTCGCCGCCGCTGCAAGACCCGGCTTCAGCAGATCTGCCGGACGGCACGTGATCGGCTTGAGCCCACCGCAGAGCTTCTTCTGGAGCTTAGGCTCGATCGGCGCGGGGGTGCGTCCGTAGAACCCCGCAGAATAGCGCTTGGTTTCGTCCGTGACCATTCCGTAGCGCTTGCCGCCGAGGACGTTCAGCACCGCCTGCACGCCGACGATCTGAGATGTAGGGGTGACAAGCGGAGGATAGCCCATGTCCGCACGCGTCTTGGGAAGCTCTTCAAGAACCTCAGGCAGACGATCCAGCGCACCCTGCTGTTCAAGCTGGCTGCAGAGGTTGGAGATCATGCCGCCAGGGATTGCATGCACGAGCACGCCCGCATCGACCGCCTCCACGTTCTTTGCGCAGGAAGCGGGCTGACGCTTAGCACGGAGCGCCTTGAAATAGTCGTTGATTTCCATCAGCTTCGTGCGGTCGAGCCCCGTATCGAAACCTTCGGACTCGAGAATCGTCGCCACGGACTCCGTCGGCGGCTGGGACGAGAACGAGCTCATGGAGGAGATTGCGCAGTCCACGCAACCGGCGCCAGCCTCAGCAGCAGCCATGTACATCGCGGCGGCCATGCCGCTTGTCATGTGCGAATGCATCTGGATAGGCATGTCGGGAAGCGCCTTGACGAGCGCGGACACGAGTTCGCGTGCCGCTCCTGGCGTGAGGATGCCTGCCATGTCCTTGATGCAGAGCGAATCAACGCCCATTTCAGCCTGCGCCTTGGCGAGCTTCACATAGTTCGCAACGGTGTGCACGGGCGAGGTCGTATAGGAGATCGTGCCCTGAGCGTGGCCACCGTACTTCTTGACGGAGGCGATCGCCTTCTCAAGGTTGCGCGGATCGTTCAGCGCATCGAACACGCGGAAGATGTCCATGCCGTTCTCGCAGGCAAGGGCGACAAAGCGCTCAACGATATCATCCGGATAGTGCTTGTAGCCAAGGATGTTCTGACCGCGGAGAAGCATCTGAAGCGGAGTCTTAGGACACGCCTTCTTGATGAGGCGCAGACGCTCCCACGGATTTTCGCGCAGGAACCGCATACACACATCGAACGTGGCTCCGCCCCAGCACTCCAATGAATAGTAGCCGGCCTCATCAATCTTCGAGGCGATGGCAAGAATGTCATCGGTGCGCATGCGCGTAGCCCAGAGAGACTGGTGCGCGTCGCGAAGCGTGGTGTCGGTGATGCGAATCTTCATCTTTTTCTTTCCGGCCATGGAAACATCCCTTTTCTTGTTGAAATTTTACCAAGAATTATATCACAAAATCCAATGCACCTACATTAAGACAGTTACTGGAGATTCCTCAATTTTTTTTCGGCTGGCGGGACGACCCCGCGCAGATCAATCATGTAGCGGCGACGCTCCGTCGCTATGCTCCTTCAGGGAATATGAGACCGCCGAGCGGCGGGACGCGCTGACGAATGCCGCCCGAAAGAGAGGAACCCAAAAACACCTTCCCGTCCATCCCCATGCGGAGCGAACATCATTCGTACAGTGTACGCTCGATGGATTCTACCATTGCGACGACGCGGCTTTTGATGCGCCGCACGGCGTTCTCCTTGATCCCTATCCGCTTGGCGATTACGGCATTGCTCAAGCCGTCCACCGATGAAAGCCTGTAAACTTCTCGGCTCTGCTCGGAAATCGCCGACTTCTCCAGAACATGCCGTTCGGCGGCGATGTGGCAGGCAAGGCGCCATTTAACGTCCAGAATAGTGCCGGCATCAGGAGAGGCGGCCTCTTGATCAAGCTCTTCGATTGCAGCCGCCGCATCCATGTCCGGCCGCGACATCCGCCGCCGGTAGCGATCGACCAGAATTCGGCGCACCATCACGGCGAGGTACGCGCGGAATCTTCCGCGCGCATTGTCGTACGCCTGACGGCGCAGCACCTCGACCAGTTTGATGAACACTTCCTGCACCACATCCTCGACATCCGCGTCCGGCAGGTTGGAGTCGCGCAGCTTGACGAAAAGCCGAAGCGCAGGGGCGTAAAGTTCGATAAGCTCCTTCCAGACGATCTCATCGGCTCCGTTCGAAAGTTCGGCGATCTTCTTCAAGAGCGCCTGCGGCGTTTCAGGAAAGATATTCATCGCTAAAATCTCCTTCCTGCAGCGTCAATCGACATACGTCGGCTTCAACTTCGGCCCGATGCAGAGACGGAAGGAACAGATCGGACCCAACGGCTCATGCGATCGACGGAACCAAATCCATGTTGCCCCACAATTTTTTCGCGCACCTTCTGGAAATTTTATCCCATCTGGATATTTAAAAAAATCCTCTCCGTTTGGCATTCCTCTCAGAATGAAATGGCTACATCTTTGAGGCGGCAGATTGTCACGACAGGTAAAGTAAGGATCTTTCAATTCTTGATCCAATGCACTTTGATATCCCTTAATGGCATGAAACTGCCCTAAATCGCCAATCCACAATACACGCTTTGACGGGTATGAGGTCTTGACGTCCGGCAACATATCCGCCATCAATTCGGCAGCATTGCCAACCATATCATAGAAACCCCATTTATTTGCTTTAAATTTGGCGACCGGGAATGGAGTTAACATAGAGGTACACCAATCGGTATGTCTATGATATCCATTTAAAGGGAAAATCTCATAAATAGTCGGCAACTTGAATGTCGGAGCCATTGCTAATCCAATCGGCTTCAACGCATTATTATACGTTCCTTCCTGATGCGGGCCGAAGTAAAACGCGACATCATATGGATCTTGGGTCTTAGGATCATAAGGCTTGGTGTAGTCGATCTTCGGAATTTCGCGACCGGAGCGCCCCGCCCATTCCCATTCGGCAACCGTCGGCAGACGGAACTCGTAGCCGCTCGGGAGATAGCGCTTGTTGCGGCGCGTCAGTTCCTTGCAGAACTTTTCGATATCCTCACGCGAAATCATTGTGACCGGCGCCTTTTCGCCGCCCTTGTAGATGGGCTTGCGCTTCGATTTGTCAGGTGTCATCACCGACCACCACTGTTCGTACGTAACTGGTGTCGCTCCCATCCAGTAGTTGCGCGTGATGGTGATTTTCCGCTCCGGCTTTTTGAAATCGAGCGAGAACTTGAACGTGCCGGGCGTGCAGGCGAGCATATTGAACTCGGTGCCGTCGATCTTGAACGCAATCGGAGCCTTGCGCCCGTCCGAAGAAGCCGGCGTCTTCTTCTTTGTAACTACAGGTACGGCTTCGCCGTCCGATATTTCGTCAAGTTTGCGAACGATCGCCTTGTGCTTCAACTCGGAAAGAGAGGCTTCTGAAAGTGCTTCACGGTAGAAATCGGCGGCATGCAAGCGGAATGGAGTAATCTTGCCAAGCGGATTGCGGTTTGGATACTTCCACCAGAAATCACCGTGCTTGAGGGCGTCAACTTTTGCGCCGCCTTTCTTCATATCCAGTTCCGCCTTGGCGATTGCGCCTACGCGTTCAGGTACGGCAGCAAACTCTTTAAGTGCAGCATCCCAGTCTCCAAGCAGTACAAGTACTTCAGCAAGCTGACGACGATATACGCTTACTCCAGGCTGTTCCTTGAGGTTGCGGCGCAAATCTTCGGCTTCACGGTTCAATTCGGCGCGTCCCTCGTATTTGCGGTAAAGGTCAAGCAATACGCCTGCTTCACGACGATTCTTGCGCAATGCGGGTTCGATAAACGCAAGCATTTCAGCATCGGAAACGCCGCCCATCGCCTTGGCCATCTCATTGGCTATTTCGGCGGCGCGGTCGTACATTTTAGCCCGGACGAAAAACATCATCGCGCCCTTGTAGAGGAGATATTTCTGCGCCGGATTCTCCGCCATTTCGACGAGCTCAAGTGCGCGATTCGCTACGTCTACCGCTTCCTTTTCGCCATTTTCAAATTCCGTGCGGATATCCTTGATCGCCTCGGCAACCTTCTCATGCGCCTCCTTCAGCGCATTTCGTGACGGAACCGCGCCTGACACCGAAAATACGGCCATCACCGCGACCAATCCGCCTATCATCAATTTTTTCATGCGTTTTTACTCCTTGATTACTGATTCAGCGCGGAACATCCGCCTGAACACAAAGAGAAACGCACGATTTAAACAAGCGCACCATCAAAATAAAAATTATTTTTCGACAAGTGAAAATGCCGTATCAAAAAACGCACACCGCTCTTTTCTCTCGCATGACTGCCGATATTCCGCGCAAGTGCGCGACACCAGCGGCAGCGAGCAATAAAATATCGCTCCGGCGGAAAGAAGAACGGCAACGGAGGCGGCATACTTCATCCAACGGTGAGAAGGCTCGTTTTCTTCATAAAACTTAGATACGGAAGCATTTTTCCGCTTTTGAGGATCATCGGAAAGCAAAACCGGCAGAACATCCATCCAACAGGGGGAGAAAGGCCTTAACATCAGTGAAAGATTTATGCCGCGCTCGTAGCTGATACCCGTGAGCAATTTCAGAACCAATACGCCGAGCGAATAAAGGTCGCTCGCGGGCGTCGCCGGTTCACCCCGGCAGACTTCCGGCGCAAGGTAGGTCGCCGTCCCGAAGACCGGGCGTTCCAAAGCGTTCTGCCCAGTCACAAATGTATTTTCGACCGAGAGTGCGCATTTGATCTCGCCCTCGTAACGTGCAACGCCGAAATCGGAGAGCATGGCGCGTCCATCGGCATCCAAGAGGACATTAACCGGCTTGATGTCGCGATGAACGATGCCTGCCTTGTGAATGGTATTCAACGCTTCCCGCAGATCAAGATACCAGCCGTATATCTTTTCTTCCGAAATTCCGCCCTTTTGTTTCGCGGCCGCCAAAGTCGCCGGCTCGCCGTTGGAATCGACCATCAGGTCCATCACCAGATACGGGTGGCCATTTTCAACACCAAGGTCATAGACCCTTACGATGTGAGGATCTTTCAACCGGTTCATAGCCCGCGCTTCAGCGAGAAAGCGTTCGCGAAGAAGTCCAACGTTGCCGTTTTCAGCCACGAACACCTTCATCGCGTAATGCGACTGAAGCTGTTCATGAATAACCTCGTACACTTCGCCCATCCCGCCACTGCCGATGTAACGAAGTACGCAGTAGGAACCGACTCTGCATCCTAATTGAAATTTCATATTTGACAATTATACCATTTCACCGCCAGAGGCGCACCTGAATAATTTACTCGTCCTCATTTTCCATTGGCGCTACACTTGCGGACGCACCCGGCGCGTCGCCACCGCGTTGAACGAATCTTTCGGCCAGTAGTGTTTCGGATAGCGGCCGCGCAGATCCTTGCGCACGAGCGGATAGCCCTCTTTCCAGAAGTTGGTGAGATCTTTCATTTTCTGCACCGGACGCTGCACCGGCGACAGCAGGCGCATCACCACCGGCGCTTTTCCGCTGGCCACTTTCGGTTTAGAGAGCATTCCGAAGCATTTCTGAAGCCGGACTTCGCAATACGGCTCTTCCTCGTCATAACGGATGGTTATGTTGGAAAAATTGGGGTCTGTCCCCAAAAAAAAAATCGGGAAAAATCGGGGTCTGTCCCCAAAAAGAGTTTGATTAACGCACAATATTTGCCCATTTTTGAAACTTCCCCCACAATCTTGAAAATAGCCGTCTGTAAGCTCCTAAATCGCGAAACAGTTGCAAAACCTCCCATATTCAGAGGATCGCTTACCCTTAACTGGGCTCTCATGTCGCTTTCCAGTTATTTGCTTACGGAAATGGGGAACGCCGCATGATCGGCGGCAAAACGCCCCATGACGAAATGAAAACGGTCCATGATCAAACAGCACGAGCCGCATGGGCAAACGGCATGGGCCGCATGGGCAAAACTCAAGCCCCCACTCTTCACCTTCACCTGAAACCTTAACCTAAAATTGTACTCCCTAAGCACTTTCCCTGTATAGGGTCGCGAGTTCTTCTGTATTCTCTCGAGGGTTTTCCTGTATTCCCAAATGGATAGGGCTGCATAGGCAACGCAAAGGGTCAGCACGTACTTTCTGAAGGCTAACCTATTGAATAGCAGGAGGGCGTTTTCTAGGCGCAAGACACTGCAAATCAACACACGGGTTTAGGAATCATCAGTTTATTTTAAAATAATTTCCAGTCAAAGGCACGGAATCACGCCATATCGCTCATGGCATCTCTGTCATGGGATAGCAATGAAAAAGATTCGACAGTTGAATCACTCCGCGAGCCAGTCGAGGATGCCCATGACGATTGCGCGGGATACGTTTCTGCGCCTGATTGGATCCATGGAAGCATCCTCGCCTTCCGGCAGATTGATGAAATCGACTTCCACCAGACAGCTTGGAACCGCCGGGTTGCGGCATACCGCCAAGGACTTCAGCTGCGCTCCATTGTCCTTCACCGGAGCAACAGCCTGAGCGACCTGTCTTTGCACTGCCTTTGCAAGCGCAAGCCCTGCATCATTCGAGGCATAGGTTACGCAGTGGCGCGCTTCACGCGGATTGCCGCTCACACCCGTTGCGTTGTGATGTATCGAAATGAAAAGATCCGCCTTCTCGCGCACGGCCCGGCGAGGGCGGTCGTACAGCAACGGAAAAGCATCGTCTCCGCGAGTCAAAGTGACCTTGAACCCGGCCTTCGGCAATTCCGACTCAAGCTAAAGCGCCTGTATCAGGTTGAAATCCTTCTCCTTGAACCCGCGTGGAGAAAGTGCGCCGGAATCCTTGCCGCCATGCCCTGCATCAACCATGACATGGATATCCGAAG